>JANXWM010000609.1 GCA_025351145.1 Chitinophagaceae bacterium | reverse complement strand
GGCCTGATGATCATTTTTTTGCCGGGCTTTTTTTCGTTCTCCTACCTTGCTGTAATAAGCGCATTCTTTTTAGGCAGCGGCAATGTAAAAGTGAACCTTGCAGGTACATTTATAGCACTGCTTGTTGTTATTGCAGGCGATGTTTTATTAGTTAGGTATTTTGGGGTTTACATGGCAGCCTGTGTAAGTTCAGCGGCATATATTTTAAACCTGTTATATTCAGTTAATAAACTCCGAAAGAAATTTCATATACCTGTTGCCGGTTTTTTTAAATGGCAAAGAGCAGATTTAGTATGGGTAAAAAGCCTGGTAAAAACACAACCTTAGGTTATACTTATATTTTGTTTTTAAAGAAATATTTTTTACCAGGCTTCGGTTAATAATTAAACATTGTTGCGTCGCACTCTTGTACGTTCTTAACATTTTTGAGCTTTGGTTCCTATTCTAAATTTAAACCTGAAGCCATAAGTTCAAAAATGTTCCGGCAGTTGAAGAGTGCGACGCAAGAGAAGCTTCATAGCATTGCTTCGGCCCGGTTCAAAAAAAATTATTTAATACTATTTTGGATACCATTATTTTCTTTACCAAGAGTGTTTCAATTGCAGGCGGTAAAGAGAAAGTGCTTGCCGGTCTGGCTAATTATTTAGATACACAGGGTTATTTAATTAAAATTGTAACATACGATGGATCGCTTAAAAATTTCTTTACGCTTAACAGTTCAATTCAAATAGAAACGTTGCCTTTAAGATCTGCTGACCCTAAAAAAAATGCAGTGTTGAAATTTTTTGAGTTGTATAAAGATATACGTTCCTATAAAAATGCAGCGCAACAGTCAGCAGCAGCAAAAACTATTGTTGCAACAGATTATTTAATTGCTTCAGTGTTGTTTTTAAGTAATAAAAACTGCGCAAAAAAAATGGTTGTTTGGGAACATCTTTCCTTTACAATTTCGTTAACCGCTGTATGGGCATTCCTGAGGAAAAATGTTTACAGCCGCATTAAATGCATAGTAGCCCTCAATAAAGAAGAGCTGGAATTTTATAAAAATATGGGGAGTAGTTCAATCTGTATTGCCAACCCGGTTGAGCAGCGTACATTAGTAGAAAGCACAATGCAAAATATTGTTTGGGTTGGTACCTTAACAAAAGATAAGGGTATTGATTACCTGCTTGAGCTTGGCATTATTTTACAAAATAAAAAGGTAGGAACCCCTATTCATATTTATGGTGGAGGGGAGTGTCTGCAGGAATTTTCTGATAAAATAGTGCAGCATAACTTACAGGATACACTTGTTTTAAAAGGAACAGCAAAAGGGATTGATTCAATTTATGCAAATGCAGGAATATTGATAGTTACCTCGAAACATGAGTGCTTTCCTACTGTTATTTTGGAAGCGTTCAGCTTTGGCATTCCGGCCATATCATTCGATTGTCCAACGGGTCCACGAAATATTATTACCCAAGGCAGAGATGGATTTTTAATACCACAGGGTAATGTAATGGCGATGGCAGAAAAAATTGAAATGCTGCTTAATGAAAATGAAATTTTAAAAACAATGGGCAAAGCAGCCCATAAAACCGCAAAGGAATATAAGCCAGAAATGATATACCCGCAATGGCAGCAGGCGATTTTATAAAATGGAAAAAGTATTATTTGTATCAAGTTTTATAGGCTTACAAAATTCCGGGGGATCGGTAGCCGCATTAAGAAACCTCGAACTCTGTAAACTTTTATTCAGCAAATACGAAACAGAGGCGTACGGATTTAGGTTTAAAGAACTTATGGTAAATGAGCATATAAAATTTTTACCCTCTAATGATTCCAAACTAAAAACTCTTATAAACTACTCTTTAGGAAATGCAGGAGGGTTAACATTCAGCAACCTGGTTACATTACAAAAATTAATACGCAGAAATAAATATCCCTTTGTTTTTTTAGATGGCTCTTTACTTGGAAGGCTGGCAAAATATATTAAGCAAAGAAACCCTGAAACTGTAGTAGTTGTTTTCTTTCACAATGTGGAAAAGGATTTATTTAAACAAACATTTGGAGCCAGCATTGTATATAAAACGCTTCAAAAATCTGCAGGTTACAATGAAAAATTAAGTGCCCGGTATAGCGACTATATTATTTGTTTTAATACAAGAGACGCTTTTGCTATTGAAAAATATTATGGTGTAAAAACTGATGCGATATTCCCTGTAACTGTTAATGACAGATTTGATGAAAGATTAATAAAACAAAATGAACCGGCTACCAATGAAACTGCAGTTAAATTACTTTTCGTTGGCTCCGATTTTGCCGCAAATAAAGAGGGACTGATCTGGTTTTTAAAAGAGGTAATGCCCAATATAAATGCGGAACTTATAGTTTTAGGAAGAGGCATGGAAAAATACCGGGAAAGCTGGGAGGGCCTGCGTGTAAAAGTTATTGGAACAGTTGAAAATACAGATTTGTATTATTACAATACAGACGCGGTAATTGGCCCAATTTTTATAGGAAGCGGCATGAAAGTAAAAACGGCAGAAGCATTAATGATGGGCAAAACTTTTTTAGGCACCGGTGAAGCATGGGAAGGTTATGATGAAAAAGCCAAAGAAACCGGTTTTGTTTGTAATACCAGCATTGATTTTATAAATGCGATAAATTCATTAACCTGTTCAGGGAAGGAAGTACTAAATGAAGCAGCAAGAAAAATTTATGAAGACTTATATTCACCTCACTCGCAATTACAAAAAGTACAGCAATTAAAGGAAAAAATTTCAGGCAATGACTGAGCTTAACTATTTAAACATTTTAGTGCTGCTGGTTCCTGTTATTTTTCTTTACAGGGCATTACTATACAAAATCGATGACAAACTGGAGAAACTTTATATAAGCATTATCTTCTGGGGATTGTACTTTTATGGTGGAATCGGGGCATCTTCGTATGAAGTGGATGCACTGTACTCTTTTTACTTTTTGGCATTTTTAAGTGCCTTTGTTTTAGCTTACCGGTTTAGGTATAAATTTTTACATGCTGTAAGAAACGAAGTAAAATATTCCTTTAAAACAAGTTTTTTTGAATTAAGCTCAACCGCAGATATTATTATTGGGTTGTATTTTTTTTCAAGCCTCTTTTCGTTGATTTATCCGGAATTTAAACTGATGAGTTTAATAAACCCGCCTGCGCCGGATGTACTGGATGTATTAAGATCTACTATCGATACACAGGAACAGCACGTTGACGTAATTACCAAGATCATTTTCTATCTGCAAACTTTAATGGCGCCGCTTTATTTCATTAGCCTTTACAAATACGTAAAAAGACCTGGATGGCTTTTTGCCCTTATGTTCCTTCCTTTATATATTAATTATTGCGCCAACAGTTATTTAGGTCGGGGTATGGTGTTAATGGGTTTAATCTTATGGTTCTTTTTAGTGTATATGTATAACCCCAAATTTAGAAAGCAATTGATTTTTGGTTCATTAATAGGCCTCCCGGTAATGTTAATTATTTTTTATACTTATACAATTGCAAGGGTAGGGGGAGATACCAATATTGATATAAACGGAAATATTATTGAAGAATTATTTTATACTGAGATCAATTTCCCTGAGACTTTTTCTGACATAGTTCATTCAGGCCAGCACATCGACTTTACAGGATTTTTGGTTTGGCTTTTTACACTTCCAATTCCAAAGATATTTTTAGGCGGCGCACTTAATGTGCCTATCATCAATTTCGACCTTTCAGAAATTGTGTTAGGAACAAGCAGATACAACAATGATTTTTGGGTAAAACTAACAGGATATGTTTCTGAGAGTTACTACATATTCGGAAAATATTTTTTCTGGGTGGAGGCATTAATAGTAGCATGGTTATCAAAGTTTCTTTTTTTCATGCTCCGCCCCATAAAAGGCAGTGAAGTGCTGATTATTTATATTGCCATACAGTTTGGCTTTATGTTTTCAAGAGCAGGATTGGGGGCTATTATGCCTGCCTTTACCAATGGCTTTCTTGGGCTTTACGGCTTTTTGTTTTTAAAATTTTACATAACAAAAAAGCAAAAATTAAATACTGCCGTTTAATCCAGATTTTGCAGTAGAATTTTTTTGAGCCCGACTATAAATTTTTATGGCATCGTTCCTTGCGTCGCACACTTGTTCGGCAGAATACAAATGAGCTTTTAACAGCCAATACACCCAACTGCAAAACCTGAGCTGACGAAATATAACCTTTTAAAAGTTGTTTATATTTTGTTTGCAACCCTGCTTTTTTTGCCTGTGCTACGTTTACGCAGGCAGGGAACCAGACGATGCCATTTTTACTGCCGATGAAGTGATTGCGACGCAACGATGATGCCATGAAAACCGCTGCTGGTATTACAAATATTCATTTTTATATTTCTTCTTACTTTAAGGTTTAAGTTACAATGGAAAAAATAAGTGTTATAAGAAGATATGGTTTTTGGGGCACCTTATACCTTGCAAAATGTACACTTTTTACTAAACTAAACTTTAGAAAAGCAAGGCTGATAAGGTTGCCAATAGACATACGGGGAAAAGAATTTATTAAGGTTGGTAAAGGCTTTACAACCGGTAAGTATTGCCGTATTGATGTAACCGATAACGAGACTAACGCAGGAAAAATAATTGTGATAGGCAATAATGTACAAATAAACGATTCTGTGCATATTGCTGCTTCTAAAAAAGTAACAATTGGTAATGATGTTTTAATTGCAAGCAAAGTTTTTATATCGGATCATAATCATGGTAATTATGGTGGTCATGCTGAGTTACCGCAGGATAGCCCTTTAACTAAACCACAACAACGGGCTCCGTACATAAAGCCTGTAACAATTGAAGATAATGTTTGGATTGGAGAATTTGTTTCTATTTTACCTGGGGTAACAATTGGCAAAGGATCTATAATTGGAACAATGTCTGTAGTAAATAAAGATATACCTGCTTACTGTATTGCTGTAGGGGTGCCGGCAAAAGTTATTAAGAAGTTTAATTTCGAAAATGGTATATGGGAGAAAATATAGAAAAGCCTTTAATTGTTTTTTCGGCAGTAAACTTTGTTGAAGGTGGCCCATTATCTATATTTAAGGATGCCATAAGGGGTTTTCTGGATAACCTTGCCAATGATTATTCTTTGGCCCTTATTGTACACAATAAAAATATTTTTGAAGAATTTAAAAACTTCCCGATAAAATTTCTTGAGTTTAAATATCCAAAAAAATCATGGCTGCTACGGGTATGGTTCGAATATGTGCATTGCTATTTTATTTCAAAAAAAATAAATCCCTTTTTGTGGGTATCCCTGCACGATATAACGCCAAATGTTACCTGTAAAAATAAGGTTGTGTATTGCCATAACCCGGCACCCTTTTACAAACTTAGCTTACACGAAGCAAAGCTGGAAAAATCGTTTATTTTTTTTAACCTGCTCTATACCTTGTTTTACCGGGTAAACATTCACACAAACAAGCATATTATTGTACAGCAACAATGGCTTAGAGATGAATTTGAAAGGCGCTTTAAAGTAAAAAATGTAATTGTTGCATACCCTGGCATTAATGCGCCGCAAACAGTTAAAACCAATAACAACGGTAATGTAAAATTTCAATTTTTTTTCCCGGCTTTCCCAAGGGTATTTAAAAATTTTGAAGTATTGCTGCAGGCTGCTGAATTATTATACCAGTCAGAAAAAAATTTCGAGGTGCGCTTAACCATAGATGGAACCGAAAATAAATACGCTTCCTATTTATTAAAAAAATATAAACATGTTCCCTGCATAAAATTTATTGGATTGCAAACACGCGAAAAAATGTGGCAGCTTTACGGGCAAAGTTCTTGTTTGGTTTTTCCTTCAAAACTAGAAACCTGGGGTTTGCCAATTACAGAAATGAAATTATACAATAAGCCTGTTCTTGTTGCAAATTGCCGGTACTCTCACGAAACAGTTGGCAATTACAGTAAAGCGGTCTTTTTTAATCCTGGCTCCTCAACTGCCCTGTGTAACCTTATGCAAAAAGCCATAGCAGGTACACTGGAATTTAAGCCTGTAACAGAAATGATACCAGCCTATCCTTTTTCACGCAATTGGAAAGAGTTGTTTTCACTAATCCTTCCTAAACCGGGGTTGTAAAATGATTGATCAGGTGCGATGGTTTTATATAATTCGAAATTTTTTATACCGGCAGCAATACTTCGTGGCATCGCCTGTTGCGTCGCAATCCGTTCATCGTTCTGTACTTTATTCAACATTGTGCAACAACCCGCCCTTTATGTTGCCCCCATTAATAATAAGGTATTATGTAGTGTTACAAAAAGTAGGTAATTTTATTTTGCCAGGTAATATTTTCGGTAAAACTTTGTTTTAACTGACAGGGCGCCTTTCAAATGGCCGCTTCGGTAAAAGCCCAATTTTTGTACAACAGATGAACGTAATGCGACGCAACAGGCGATGCCACAAGGCTTTGCCGCTTGTATCAAAAAAAATCATCAGAACTTATTAATGCAACAATTTGAAACGCACCAAAATCATCTTTAAAAAAGTGAAGCTGGCCACCCGGAATACAGATTAATTTAAGCGAGCCAAACTAAAAATAACCATACCGGTTAAAAATACTACTACTATAAAATTATTATAAAAACAGATGTTTATGGAACTTAACAGGAATAACCTTGCAGATCTGATATTAAAGAAATTAGAAGCAAATGTTGAAATGTTGAAGAAAGATTTTTCAAAGCAAAACCAAATCAACTCATGCTACATTGATGACTTATTGCCAATTGAAATTGCTGAGGAGATTTACAGCAAGTTCCCCTCGCCGGAAGAAATGGCCATTCATAAATCTTTAAGGGAAAACAAGCGGGTTGCCGCACAAATGGATTTGTATGACCCTTTATTGGAAGAGATCGTTTTCGCTTTTCAAGATGAAAGAATTGTAAAGGTTGCAGAAGAAATAACCGGGCTAAAAGAAATGGTGCCTGATGAAAATTTGTATGCCGGTGGAATTAGCTTAATGGCAAAAAACAATTTCCTGAATCCCCATCTCGACAATTCGCATGACAATGAAAGAAAAATGTACAGGGTGCTCAACCTTCTGTATTATGTTACACCAGATTGGGAAGAAGGATATGGGGGCAATTTGGAATTATGGGATAAGGGGGTTAAAAACAAACAACGTACTGTTTTTGCAAAATTTAATAGGCTGGTTTTAATGATTACCAATAAAACATCTTATCATTCTGTAAGCAAAGTAATACATGAAGGTAAAAGATGCTGTGTATCTAATTATTATTTTTCCAATATAGCAGCTGAACCCTCTAAATATTTTCATGTAACTTCTTTTTATGGGCGCCCGGAACAACCCTTTAGAGATGTTTTACTTAGATTAGACACATTCTTAAGAAATTCGATCAGGAAGATTACAAAAAAAAGGGTGATTAAAACAAAACATATTTATGACAAGAAAAAATAAAACTGCTTTTAAAAAATAATCTCCTCATTGTATTTTTACCTTGTAGCATTTTTTATAATAAGCAATAATAGAAAAGAGTACGCTTTGAGTCTCAGCAATCGAATAACATTAAGCAAACTTTTGTGAAGCGGCTATAAGTCATTTATTTTTTATTCAATTATATCTGTATTTACCCTAATCCTGCAGGCATTTACTAAAAGCTGGAAAGCGTTATATTCTTTACTACTTTCATAGCCCAACTATTTTAATGAGTATGTATCAATTAACCTGTTCAATAGTGCTTTATGAAAATAACCCGGAAGTGCTTAAGAAAGCAATTGAAAGTGTATTGCAAAGCAGGCTCAATATTAAACTGTTTCTTATTGATAATTCAGGTACAGACCAATTAAAGAATTTGGCGTTCTCAAATACTGTTGATTATACTTTTAATAATAAGAATATTGGTTTTGGTAATGCACATAATACGGCACTCGAAAAAGCCGGGGGCAATGCACCCTATCACCTTATATTGAATCCTGATATTGAATTCCATGAAGATGTACTGGAAAATATTTACAACTTTATGGAAAAGTATAAAGATGTTGGCCAGTTAATGCCTAAAGTTTTCTATGATAATGGAAACCTGCAAAAATTGTGTCATCTTATTCCCGCTCCCGTTAATCTTATAAGCAGGCGTTTTTTCGAAAATTATCATTTCTCAAAAAAAATAAATGACCGTTATGAATTGGAAGGGTTTAACTACAATACCTGTGCTAATATACCCAACTTATCCGGCTGCTTTATGTTTATGAGAAATAGCGTTTTAGAAAAAGTTGGTGGATTTGATAAGCGTTTTTTTATGTATATGGAAGACATCGATCTTACAAGAAGGATGCACAAAGTATCGCAAACACTTTTTTATCCTGAAGTCAGTATATATCATAAGTATGAAAAAGGATCTTATTCCAATTCTAAATTATTAAAACATCATATCAATTCCGCGATAAAATATTTTAATAAATGGGGCTGGCTTTTCGATGAAGAAAGGAGTCAGGTTAATAATAAAACACTGCACCGGCTAAACCTGCCGAAATAACAATTTTAAAGTTGAAAACATTTTACCGATAAAATACTGTAATTAATCACTTCTTGAAACCCCGGATACTTATTGTGCTGAATCGTTTGGTGGTTGGCGGGCAGTCTATAGATACTTTGCCGCTTGCCAATGCACTTAAACAGGATTATGATATACTGATTGTACATGGTAATAAAGAAGACGATGAGGAAGCATACACTCAGGTACTAAACGAAAGTGAAGGAATAACTTTTAAAAAAATAGATACACTTAAGCGCAGTATAAACCCCTTAAATGATATCAGTTCATTTATTTCTCTATATAGAACCATCAAAAAATTCCAACCCTCAATTGTTCATACACATGGCTCAAAGCCCGGTGTAACTGGCCGCTTAGCAGCATGGTTTGCCGGTGTGCCGGTTATTATTCATACTTTTCATGGCCACCTGTTTCATTCTTACTACAATAAATTTGTTTCCTTTTTTATCATCAGGTTCGAGCGTTTGCTTGGAAAGCTTTCTACGAAAATTGTAGTGCTCAGTACACGTCAGCAGGTAGAAATTGGTGAAACTTATAAAATAGCTCCTATAGAAAAAATGGCATTAATCCCGCTTGGGGTTGATGATTTTGCTGATATGCAAAATGCTTTGGACCTGAGAACTGCTTCCAGAAAAAAATACGGTCTTCAGGAAGAATGTGTTGCCATTGGCACTATTGGCAGGATGGTACCGGTTAAGAATTATAAATTGTTTGCAGATATTATTATTGCCCTGTTACCCTCAGTAAAACAAAAAGTAAAATTTTTTTTTATTGGCGATGGCGATTTAAAAATCGAACTGCAGCAAAAATTAACTGCCGCTGATATTGAGTGGAGCAACGATAATCAAAATTTGAACGCCCAGGTAATATTCACTTCCTGGGTTTCGCCTGTAACAGATATTCTGCACGGCATGGATATTATAGCACTCACATCTTTAAACGAAGGCACGCCGCTAAGCCTTATAGAAGCACAAATTTGCGGAAAACCCGTTGTAGCATCAAATGCAGGTGGGGTTAGGGATACATTTATAGATAATGAATCTGGTTTTCTTATTACTGGGTACGATGTAAATCCTTACGCTGAAAAATTAAAACTGCTTATTGAAAATAAAGATCTCAGGATAACTATGGGAGCCAAAGGACATACTTTTGCTAAAGAAAAATTTTCGAAGCAGGCGGAAGTAAATGCTTTTAGAAAATTATACGCGGACAGTATCGCGTAATAATTAATATGACTATTTTAATTACAGGTACAGCAGGCTTTATAGGTTTTCACACAGCTAACAGGTTGTTGAAAGAAGGCCATACTGTTATTGGTATAGACAGTATAAATGATTATTATGAAGTTCAGTTAAAGCACGACAGGCTCTCTTCGGCAGGCATCAATATTGATTCCTTAGAATACAATAAACCCAGCACCAGCATTAAATCATCTTACACATTTTACCTGCTTAAACTGGAAGATAAAGCAGCCCTGCAAAATATATTTGATCAATACAATATAGAAGTGGTTATACACCTTGCTGCGCAGGCAGGTGTGCGCTACAGCCTCGAAAATACAGAAGCATATATCAACAGCAATATTGTTGGCTTTGCCAATATGCTGGAGTGCTGCAGGCATAATAAAATAAAACATTTTGTTTATGCAAGCAGTTCAAGTGTGTATGGGCTAAACGATTCAATCCCGTTCACAACCTCTCAAAATGTGGATCATCCCATTTCCTTATATGCGGCCAGTAAAAAAAGCAATGAATTAATGGCGCATGTGTACAGCCATTTATTTGGGTTGCCCACAACAGGCCTGCGTTTCTTTACCGTTTACGGCCCATGGGGCAGGCCCGATATGGCTCCTGTTATTTTTACAAAAGCCATCCTCGCAGGCAGGCCCATACAGGTCTTCAACAACGGTAATATGCAACGCGATTTTACATACATAGACGATATTGTAGAAGGTGTTGTAAGGGTAATGGACCATATCCCCCAACCCAACAGCAATTGGGTAAACAGCGGAAAAGATATCTCTTCATCAAGTGCCCCCTACAAAATTTATAATATTGGCAAC
>JANXWM010000582.1 GCA_025351145.1 Chitinophagaceae bacterium | reverse complement strand
AGGCAAAAGAATATGCATGAAGCTTTACTTGCGTCGCACTCTTGTACTGAATAATATGATTGAACAATATGCAGCATTCTTTATTTATGTAAAGGCATTTTTTACATAATACACTTTGCCTAAAGCCAATCAGTTTGTATTTGCTAACCCAAGGCTTAAGCCTTGGGTTAAAGCAGCCAGTTAAAGCTGCGGCTTTTAGTCAAAGCAATTTGCTTCCATCTACGCTTCGGTAAGGGCTGCATCATATTCCTAAAGTACAAGAGTGCGACGCAAGAGCCGATGCCACAAAGAACTTCAGTACGGTTCATATAAATTTTACTTCAACTGCGCACTGCCCATAAAATCTTTCCTGTATTTTGAAGGCGTTATCTTCTTTACTTTTAAAAACTGTTTATTAAAATTAGCGAGTGTATTAAAGCCGCTTTCGTAACAAATATCTTCAATGCTTTTTTGTGTATCTATTAATTGCTTGCAGGCGTAACCAATACGCACTTCGTTAAGAAAATCGATGTACGTTTTCTTGGTACTCTTTTTAAAATAACTACAAAAGGCGGGCACACTCATACGTGCATGCTTTGCAACAGCAGTAAGGGTTACAGATTCCTGGAAATAATCAATAGTATATTGATAAATACGGTCGATGCGTTCTTTATTTTTTGTATTGAACTCTTTTACTTCCTGCGAGGAAACCGTATCGTATTCATTGCTTTGAATAATGAGCTGCAAACATTCGCATAACAAAATAATACGTTCGAAACCTTCTGCAAATTCAAGTTCTTCAATAAATGGTGCAAGTTGTTCTTTGCAACCGCCTTTTATTTTAAGCCCCTTGTAGGAAATATCGAATAGTTTTTTTATGCTGCGGCTTTCGGGCAATTGCATAAAATGTGCACCCCAGAATTCTTCCCTGAACTGCACCACTACCGCACTGGTGATTAAATCTTTCTGTGCTTTTTGAAATGTATGAGGCAGGTTGCTGCCAAGAAAAAAAATATCACCAGTCTTAAACTCGCCTACATAGTTGCCCACAAAGCTGCTGCCTTCGCCTTCTTTAAATAAGATCAGTTCGTATTCAATATGCTGGTGCCAAGGCACTTCAAATTTAGGTGTGCGGTAAGTGCGTGCAAGAAAGGAAGTATCCTCACTTAAAGTGAGTTTTTCTATAAATGGTTTCATACATGAACTATATTAACCGATAAATTTAGATAATTCTTTTATTTATATTAAAATAGTTTTAGTTTTCAACAATAAAGTAGCAGGCAGTACAAATAAGGTTTTATACTTTTATGCTTTCTGATTAACTTGTTGTATAAATAAAATTTTCTAACGATTATAATTCCCCTTCAGGGGCGGGGCTTCATATATGTTATTACTCGGCATAGACGTAGGCACATCCTCAATAAAAGTATCGGTGGTTGATGCGCAAACACAGCAATGCGTGGCATCGGCACAATATCCTGAAACGGAAGCAGGCATAATTTCTCATCAAAGTGGCTGGGCGGAACAATCACCCGAAAGCTGGTGGCAGTATTTTAAACAGGCTATTGCAAAAGCACATGCAACAAAAGCATACAATCCAAAAGATATTGCCGCAATCGGCATCGCTTATCAAATGCATGGATTGGTTTTGGTTGATAAAGATCAAAACGTTTTACGCGATTCAATTATCTGGTGCGACAGCCGTGCAGTGCCTTACGGCGACAAAGCATTCCATACAATTGGTGAAGAAAAATGTTTATCGCACCTGCTTAATTCCCCCGGAAATTTTACTGCCGCAAAGCTCGCCTGGGTAAAGGAAAACGAACCGGAAGTTTACAGTAAAATTGATAAGGTCATGTTGCCCGGCGATTTTCTGGCCATGAAATTAACCGGTGCAATTACAACAAGTATATCATCATTATCCGAAGGCATCTTCTGGGATTTAAAAGAAAACACTCTTTCAAAAGATGTGATGCAGTATTTTGGTTTTGATGAAAGCATCATTCCAAAAATTCAAAATGTTTTTTCATCGCATGGTTTATTGAAAGATGATATTGCTGAACAATTATCGCTGCAAAAAAATATTCCTGTTACCTATAAAGCCGGCGACCAGCCCAATAATGCTTTATCGTTAAACGTGTTCGAACCCGGCGAAGTTGCAGCAACGGCGGGCACTTCAGGCGTTATCTATGGTGTAAGCGATGCGCTTACTTACGATCAGCAATCACGGGTAAACAGTTTTGCGCATGTAAATTATACCGATGCACAAAAGCGAATCGGTGTGTTGCTTTGCATCAACGGTACAGGTATCATGAATAGCTGGTTAAAGAAATTGTTTGGCAGCAATGAAAGTTATACTTCATTGAACAATGAAGCCGCAAAAATAAAACCGGGCAGCGATGGTTTATACATCCTTCCGTTTGGAAACGGTGCCGAAAGAATTCTAAACAATAAAATTGTCGGCTCTCATATTCACAACATCGATCTTAATAAACATACTGCTGCGCATATATACCGTGCAGGGCAGGAAGGTATTGCGTTTGCGTTCCGTTATGGGCTGGATATTATGCGTGAGAACGGCATGCATCCATCCATCATCCGTGCCGGTAAAGCCAACATGTTTTTGAGTAATGTTTTTGCCGAAGCTTTTGTAAACGCCACCAATGTTCCTGTTGAGTTGTACAACTGCGATGGCAGTGTTGGCGCGGCTTTGGGCGCAGGTATTGGTGCAAATATTTTCAGCAATGCAAAGGATGCCTTCACCAATATGAAACCATTGCAGTTGATAGAACCAACCAATGCAAAACTGTACGATGAACTGTATAAAGAATGGAGAGAATGTCTTGATTTGATGATTAGGTGATTTGATAATTTGGTGATGTTATTTGCCATTATTATGGACCAGGCATTAGAATATGAATGAAGCTTTCGTTGCGTCGCACTCTTGTACATTGGGAAATAAATGCAGCTTTTACGGAACCGAAGATTGAAGCGAAATATTGTGGTTAGGGATTATCAAAAGCAGAAATTCTTTATTTAGCAGGGAACAAAAATTACTTTGTAAAAAAGAGTATGAATAATTATAAGAATATGAATTCAAATTTTTTTAAAATTCCACTCATTGTAACAATATTATTTATTTGTAATTACAGTTTTGCGCAAATGTTTCAGGATACAATTTATTTTGACTATAAAAACTCCATTTGTGAAAAACCTGTTGCAGAATATTATAGAGTTTGCACACTTAATAAAGAGCAATCAGTTTATTACAAGGGCGATGTAAAAGATTATTATTCGGATGGAACTGTTGAAATGACTGGCAGCTATAATGACAAAGGGCTGAGAGATGGACTTTTTGTTTTTTATAACCGTAATGGAAATGTCTCAAAAAAAGGAACCTTTAGTGATGACGTGATGAAAGGTATATGGGATTTTAATTTCGATGATGGTAAATTGATGGCAGAATTAAAATGTGTCAACGAATGGGAGTTCACTCCTTTGCAAATTATCAGTGCCAATGGCGATATATTACTTAAGAATGGTAATGGCAATTTTTTTGTTGATATAAACAAAGATCTTCCAGGTATGTTTAATTCACCCGTGGATTATAAAATTTCGGGCGAAGTAAAAGATGGTGAGTACGATGGCACTGTATCCTATGTATCAAATCTATTCGGAAAAGAGTTTACAAGCACAGAAATTTTTAATAAAGGGAAATTTAAAAATGCAAAACAAGAAACTTTTTCACTTGGCATGAGGGACATAACTTCTCCTTTGCATTTGCTAAATCTTATGCCGGCTAACTTAAGTTCATTTGATAAATTTTATCATCAAAATCTTCTATTCGGGATCGGCTTGGGCGACGAAAAAGCATTAATCAATTTTCTTTTGACCGGCGAAGCACCTGAGATAACCTCAGACGCACATTTGTTTTCAGAAAATGTAAATGATATTTATCCCATCATTCAGGAAGTAATGAATAAGTATTTAGCGTTACCTGAAAAAAATAGAACTCACGAGGTAAGATTCAAAATAAACGCCGCAGGTGTTATGAGCAGGGAAATAGAATTGCATGACGGAATTTTTGAAGTAAGTGCATTTAGAATAGCAAAAAAAAATGATCCCCCTGCACAACTCATACATTCCGATATTACCTTAACAATTGATAACACAGGGTTCATCATTAACAGCGCATTCACTGGTAATTTGAATCCGAAAGAAATAACCGAAATGAACTATTATTTCTCCCGTTTGGCTCCGTTGAAACCATTTATTCAAGGTGGTGAAAAATTAATGACGAATCTTAAAATTAATCTGTACACGCTTACCGACACATTGAAGGGTGTAGTTGATACAATTAACTATTACTATCTGGCGGCAGCCTCAGATATTGCTGATAGTGTAAAGTATAACTATAATAAAAAATTCAGTAATAGAATTTATGATAAGGTGGAGATAGAAGCAAAATTTCCAGGTGGCCCTCCTGTCTGGCAAAAATATCTGGAAAGAAACCTGAATTCAAATGTTGCGGTTATGCATGGCGCACCAAATGGCTATTACACAGTAATAGTAAGTTTTCTCGTTGACGAAGAAGGTAATATTTCTGAAGTTAAAGATTTGTTCGATCCCGGTTATGGCACTGCCCAGGAAGCGGTGCGGGTAATAGAAAATGGACCCCGTTGGATTCCTGCAGTACAAGATGGAAAAAATGTAAAATACCGGCAAAAGCAAAGCATCACTTTTGCAGTTTCAAGGGAGTAAAAAATATTATTTCACAAGTTTGGCAGCAAGTAATTCACCAAAATAGTTTGAACCGGAATTGTAAATATAGAAATGATGGTTAAGAAATTTTTTTTGAGTCGGGCAGAAGGGATTCTATTCATCGTTCATTGGGTCGCACACTTGTACTGAAGGAATGTGATGCAGCTTTTAACTAAGCGAAGACTTAAGCGAAGCCCATTTTACAAAGGATGCTTTTACATTACTACAAAGTGTTGCACATTGCTGACGCATGTTCAGAACGTACAAGTGAGTGACACAACAGAAGCTTAATAGTAGTAACGAGTTGGGTACAAAAGCCCCCACCCCCTAAAGGGGAGCTTAATATAAATTAACAAATTTTCTAACCCCCCTTCAGGGGATGGGGGCAAAACTAAAATCTATGTCAGTTGTAACAGGAGAAAAAGAATACTTTAAAGGCCTTGGGCAAATTAAATACGAAGGCAATGAAACCGATAACCCGCTTGCCTTTCGCTGGTACGATGAAAGCAAAGTTGTCGCAGGTAAAACCATGAAAGAGCACCTGCGTTTTGCCTGCGCTTACTGGCATTCGTTCTGCAATGTGGGCGCCGATCCCTTTGGCGAAGGCACCCATCATTTTCCCTGGAGCACAAAAAGCGATGCAGTGGAAAGAGCAAAAGATAAAATGGATGCAGCGTTTGAATTCATTACCAAAATGAATTTGCCTTACTACTGTTTTCACGATGTGGACGTAGTGGATTATGGCAATGATGTTGCCGAGAATGAAAAACGTTTGCAGGCATTAACGGCT
>JANXWM010000544.1 GCA_025351145.1 Chitinophagaceae bacterium | reverse complement strand
CGCCGATAATGTAGGTGATAACGTAGGTGATGTAGCCGGTATGGGCGCCGATCTTTTCGGTTCTTATGTGGCTACCGTTTTGGCAACAATGGTATTGGGGCAGGAAACAATTTCCGTAGATAAATTCGGTGGAATAGCTCCTATTCTTTTGCCTATGCTTATTGCAGCAACAGGTATTATTTTCTCCATAATAGCGACCTTCTTTGTTAAGATAAGCGACAGTTCAGGTATCAGCACTGCCGTTGTACAGAAAGCATTGAACATGGGTAACTGGGGTTCTATGATATTGGCAGGTTTGGCAAGTATTGGCCTGGTTTATTATATACTTCCCGATACTATGACACTTCGTGGTGTTGAATTTACCAAATGGGGTGTACTCGGCGCAATCGCTGTAGGTTTAGTGGTTGGTACTTTAATGAGTATGATAACTGAATACTACACTGCCATGGGCAAACGACCTGTGCTGAGTATTATTCGTCAGAGTGCTACTGGTCACGGTACCAACGTAATTGGCGGTTTGGCTGTAGGTATGGAATCTACCTTCTTACCAATTTTAGTTTTGGCAAGTGGTATCTATGGTTCTTATTACTGTGCAGGTTTATACGGTGTGGCTATTGCAGCGGCAGGTATGATGGCAACTACAGCTATGCAATTGGCAATTGATGCATTTGGTCCAATTGCCGATAATGCCGGTGGTATTGCAGAGATGAGTGAATTGCCTCCTGATGTTCGTGAAAAAACTGATGTGCTTGATGCTGTAGGTAATACAACTGCTGCAACCGGTAAAGGTTTTGCAATTGCTTCCGCAGCATTAACTGCACTGGCTTTGTTTGCAGCATTTGTTGGTGTAGCGGGTATTAAAGGCATTGACATTTATAAAGCTGACGTACTGGCTTCTCTTTTTGTGGGTGGCATGATACCGTTCCTTTTCTCTTCTTTGGCAATTAAAGCAGTAGGCCAGGCAGCTATGGCAATGGTTGAGGAAGTGCGTCGCCAGTTCCGTACCATTCCCGGTATAATGGAAGGTACAGGCAAACCCGAATATGATAAATGCGTTGCTATTTCAACAGAAGCTTCTCTTAAAAAGATGATGTTGCCTGGTGCAATTGCAATCATTTCACCAATCATTATCGGTTTCCTTTTAGGCCCTGAAGCATTAGGCGGATTCCTTGCCGGCGCAACTGTTTGTGGTGTACTAATGGGGATGTTCCAGAACAATGCCGGTGGTGCATGGGATAATGCAAAGAAGAGTTTTGAAAATGGTGTTGAGATAAACGGTGTGATCTATAAAAAGAAAAGTGAACCACACAAAGCTGCTGTAACAGGCGACACTGTTGGTGATCCTTTTAAAGATACATCCGGCCCATCAATGAATATTTTGATTAAGCTGATGTCAATTGTTTCATTGGTTATTGCTCCAACTTTGGCGCAGGTTTTCCATACCAAAGATGGTTCGGCTGCAATGGCCCAAAACAAAGTGGAAATAAAAGTTACAGCTACCAGTACAAAAGATTCTGCCAACACGGTGAATATTACTACGAGCGGCGATGATACCAAACTAAACGGTTTGATTGAAGCTTTAAAGAAAGATGGTGTTGTGGGTTCAGGTAGTGTTTCCGTTGAAATTAAAGATGGTAAACTTACCATCAACGGTAAAGAACAACCTGCAGATGTGCTTGCAAAATACAGTTCTTATTTAGAGGCTGGTAAAAATGTGAGCATCAATGTTGATGTAAAATAAATTCAGTTTTAAATTTATAAAAAGTCCCCACCGGTTTATTGGCGGGGACTTTTTTATGGGCCCAACTGAAGGTCATTAATTTAGCTTTTGTTGCGTTGCACTCTTGGACCGTTAGACCGGAAGTCAGCAAGTCCGTAGTCCAAAAGTAAATGCGGTTGTATTTTTTTTCTGTCTTCCCGACTTTCTGACTTTTGCTGCTTCATAATCCGAACGTAAAAGTGTGCGACGCAACAGGCGATGCCATTGGTTATTCAGTTTGGTTCAAAAAAATGTTTCTGGCTGTTTGATTTAAACCTGCATGAAAAAAATTACTCCGGCAAAGGTTTTTTACGCACTTTTACCACCGAATGAACAAGAAAATTATAATTACGATTGATGGTTTTTCTTCCTGCGGAAAAAGCACACTGGCAAGGCAGCTTGCAAGTAAACTCAGCTATGTTTTTATTGACAGCGGTGCTATGTACCGTGCAATTACCTTATATTTTCTGCGCAATCATGTTGACTGGAAAAATAAAAAGGAAGTACGTAGCGCACTGGAGAACATCAACCTAGAATTTGTGCTGAACCCGCAAACCGGAAAAAGCGATATGCACCTGAATGATGAAAACGTGGAGGCATTGATACGCGATATGCTGGTGAGTGAAAATGTAAGCGATGTGTCTACAGATGCTGAAGTGAGAAATTTTGCCGTAACTCAGCAACGCAAAATAGGGGAGAAGAAAGGCATTGTAATGGATGGAAGGGATATAGGTTCAACAGTATTTCCTGATGCGGAGCTTAAAATTTTTATGACAGCAGATATTGCGATAAGGGTGGAAAGGCGTTTTAAAGAACTGTTTGAAAAGAACCCTTCGATAACCATTGAAGAAGTGACCAATAACCTTGCCATGCGTGATTATATTGACAGTAGCCGGGAGGTTAGCCCACTGAGAAAAGCAGAAGATGCGTTTGTGCTGGATAACACGAACCTAACAATGGAAGAGCAACTGAAAATTGCATTGAAGTGGGCGAAAGAAAAGCTGCCCTGATATGCAGGAATATTTTTTAAAAGATTGATTCAATATTATTTGATTAATACATACTGATGCGGTATATCATTCTCTGTTTATTGATTTCTTGTGCAGTGATTACCTATGCCCAAAAAGGCGCTATACCACAGGATAAAATAATCATTGATCTCTATGCTGATACAGCGTTAAAGCCTTTGCCACAAAGCTTTTCTGCTAGTGATTTAGAAACAGGTTCTATGCTTTTGGTTAAAGTGCGAAGCGGATATGCAGTGGCATTTAAAAAGCAATTCAGGCAAAAGATAAAAAGGCAGATAAGTGCTGATTGGTTTATTGTGGAAAGCAATAAAATCGAATTTCAAAACAGTCTTTACGTTGAAAATATTTTCGATGCTTCTGATAACTGGAAACTCTCGCCAACACTTTTGAGCAATAGCATATCCCCGGATAAAAAAGTGATATTTTTTGTGCAGGTAAACGGCTCAAATGCTTTTAGAGCATTCATTAACCAGCATAAAGAAAAAGCGGAAATATTATCCATACAAAACGATGTAAATATTTTTCGCATTAAGACAACTTTATTGTTTGTAAAAGAAATACTGCTGAGGTGTAAAGCTGTGTTGTCTGTTGATGCAAAACTGAACGCCCCCAAAGAAGAATCTGTGATCAATGATCTTGACAACTCAGTGAATAGTGCCAATCTTTTTTTTGCTGAATACTCCGACGTAAAAGGCGAAGGCCTTACAGCTTCTGTAAAAGAAAACCTCTTTGATACAACCGATATAGATTTTGCAGTAAGATATAAAGCAACAGCTTTAAACAGCAATGAAATTACCACGCATGCTACTACAATGGCCACACTGATTGGTGGTGCTGGCAATTCGTTTTATACCGGTAAAGGCATCGCTGCTGCATGCCGCCTTACTTCTTCCAGCTTTGCGAATTTACTGCCCGATGCCAATGCGGATTACCAGCAATACGGCATCTCCGTTCAAAATCATTCTTATGGTGTAGGTATAGAAAATTTTTATGGCATCGATGCCGGTGCTTATGATGAAAGCATGATCGCCAACCCATCTTTATTGTATATTTTTTCAGCGGGTAATTCAGGTAACCTTACTCCTGCAGATGGGCAATACCAAGGCCTGAATGGTTTCGCCAACCTTACAGGAAGCTTTAAAATGGCAAAGAATATTATCACCGTTGGCTCGGTAGATTCTTTTTACAATGTTCCCCTATTAAGTTCAAGAGGCCCGGCTTATGATGGAAGAATTAAACCTGAGTTGGTTGCTTATGGTAATGATGGAAGTTCAGGCGCAGCGGCCATTACATCAGGTACAGCCCTGGCAGCACAGAGCGCTTATGCACAGCAACATAATGGTTTATTACCTGCCAATGCATTGATAAAAGCAATACTCATCAACAGTGCTGATGATGTGTATACGCCCGGCCCGGATTATTATTCCGGCTATGGAAATGTAAATACTTACAGGGCTGTAAAAGATATATTGTCAGCAAACTTTTTTACTTCAACTGTACAACAGGATGAAACAAAAAATTTCGCTGTCACTGTTCCGGCAAATGCACAGCATTTAAAAATTACGCTTATCTGGAACGATGAACCGGCACAGGCAAATGCCTTCACCGCATTGGTGAATGACCTTGATCTGCAGTTGGAACAAACAAACAATAATACTGTATGGCTGCCCTGGGTTTTAAACAGCTCAGCTAATATTGATTCCTTAAATCAGTTGCCAAAAAGAAAACGCGACAGCCTGAATGTGACAGAGCAAATTACCATTGACGATCCGCAGCCGGGCAGCTACATTATTCATGTAAAGGGTTTTGATATTACTACAAACGCACAATCTTTTTATGTGGTGTACCGGTGGGATACATTGAATAGGTTTCAATTTATTTCGCCAACTAAAGAAGATCATTTTACAAGTGGCGGTAACAGTATTTTTCGATGGTCATCAACTTACGCAACTGCAACAACCGGCAGGCTGGAATACAGCATTAACAATGGAACCGACTGGCAACCGATAGATAACAACCTTGATCTTTCAAAAAAATATTACCAATGGAATACTCCGGATATATTTACACCTGTGCTTGCACGCATGACCATCGGCAGCGATGTTTATGTTTCAGATACTTTTAATTTCTCTAAGCAGCTTTATCCTAAAATTGGTTTTAGCTGCAGTGATTCTGTATTAATTTACTGGAGCAAAGCACCGGGTATAAATCAATACCAGGTTCAGCAACTTGGTTCAAAATATCTTCAGCCGCTCACAACCGTTTCCGATACAAGCATCATCATTCATAACAGCAATAACGCTCCTCCATATATTGCGGTAACAACTGTTTTCGATACCCGGCATACCGGCGTAAACAGCTACACATTCAATTATACAAACCAGGGTGTTGGCTGCTATATCAGTAATTTTCTTGCAGATATAAATGAGGGTAAACATGCTTTGCTGCAGCTTAGTTTAGGCACAACTTACCAGGTAGCAACCCTACAGTTTCAGGAGCTTACTTCAAATGGATGGGCAACTATTCAAACCGTGCATTCTGTAAATAATCTGCTTGTTACTTTCGAAGATCAAACACTGCACAATGGTATTAATACTTACCGGGCTGTTGTAACACTTGCAAACGGAACCCTCATTTACAGTGCAACCGCGGGTGTTTATTATTTTGGCAACCAGGTTTTTGTTATGTTCCCCAACCCCGTACAGCGTTTACAGCCGCTTACAATTCTCTCCAATAATTTCTCTGCAAACACGCTCATTATTTACGACATTACCGGAAGAAAAGTAATGCAAAAAAAGATCAGTAATGTAAATGAAAATGTTGATGTAAGCCAGCTTGCAAAAGGCATGTATATCGTTGTAATTTTCAAGGGCACCGAAAAATTATTTACGGGCAAATTACTTGTGGAGTAATCTTTTCAACACATCGTACTTTTCAAATGAAGTATGAATTGTTTTTAGCCCAGCTAAAGTTTTTCATAGCATCGTCTCTTGCGTCGCACTCTTGTACGGTTGTATAAGTATTAGCTTTGGGCTGTATGCTGAAAGCTTTTGTATTTTTTTGCACAGGGCTTATGGCGTGCAGTTTGCAGTTGAATTATGTTCCGAACGTACAAGAGTGCGACGCAAGTAAAGTTCAATTCATATTCTTCAGCCGGGCCAAAAAAAAACTAATTCATTGCACTGGTTAATTTTTATTTTTCGAGGATGTTTTTTAGGTTGGATAAGCCTGTTGCAAAATCGGCACCAACCATCTTATCCATATTCATAAAGAGCAGCATAATGTTCATGGGGTAATTCATTGTACTGTCGAAGCCCCATTTTAGTTTGGTACTGTTTTCACCTGCTGTTTCTGTTGTCATGTATGCATTGGCAATCCCGGC
>JANXWM010000567.1 GCA_025351145.1 Chitinophagaceae bacterium | reverse complement strand
TAAAATACTTCGCTTCATATCCAACATTTTTATGTTCACCCGCAAACTTCGCATAAAAAAAACAGATTTATTTTTTCGGCTGCCTTTGTTAACGCAGCCCTAACAAAAATAGACCTCCCTATTGCTTTAAAAAACATTTTGAACCGGGCTGAAGAATATGAATTAAACATCCTTGCGTCGCACACTTGTACTGCAGAATATAACTGAACTTTTAACAGCCAATACAGCCAACTGCAAAATCCGGGATTAAGCATCCTTGCATCAGCCTATCCCGATAGCAAAGCGTATCGGGATAGGCTCGTACTGCATAACTCTACTCAGCAAGCAGGCACAAAAAATAAAGACCGGCAAATGCCGGCCTTTATTTTCACAGTTTTCCACGAATAGTTTTTAATGCTGCACTAAATCTATTTAGGCGCAGCAGCTATAAAAGTGCCATCTGCATAATAAGTAGCTTCCCATTTAACAGTGCCCAAATAGAAACCCGCACTGTAAGTTGTACCTCCGTAATAAACGGTACTTGTTTCCCATTGAACTTTGGTGGCGGTAGAATACATTGATTTAAAACTAACTTTTACAGCCATAGGTACCTGGCTGGCCGGTATTTTAGTAGAAGTTTTACCTGATGCATAAACTGTTTCAGAAGTAATTGAAACGATTGCTGCCGATGCTGTGAGCAGGAATACTGCCATTAATAATTTTTTCATTACACTTGTTTTTGATTTTTTGAATTAATTTTTTATTTCAAAACAGAAGTTTTTTACTGTGATTGCTGCTGCCTTGTATATATGAGTTGTGGCCGGTAATAAAAATGTAACCGGCTTCTAAAACTTTTTTTTAAATTATGCATTGCAGAATTAGCAACCGCTGCGCATGTTGCAGAATGTTGATCTAAAGTATAAGAGTGCGACGCAAGGAACGATGAGTAGACTAACTATTGCCCGGTCAAAAAAAATATTTCGAAAAACGACTACAAGTCTATTCTTTTCTTAGCAGCATAAAACGATTCTGCCTTTTAAGTATTAGGTTAATCCGTAGCTTAGCAGCCCATGAAAAAAGCTTTCTTTATTTTAGTTTTACTATTTCCTGCAACGACGCTAATAGCTCAGCAGCAAAAAAAAACGCCGGTTTATTTTCAATTTGCTTCGCAGCAAAACAGGGCGAAGATGTATAAAAAATTAGTTGATACTACCATACGGCTTTCACTCGCAGACCCGCTTGCCGACAGTACCGAAGGCGAATGGAACGAAGCTTTCTGGGCGATGGAATTAGTGGTTTATAAAAACGATTTCAGCAAACAAAAATTAACGCAGGCATGGAAGCAGGCGCCTGAACTGTCAGAAGATTTTCAAAACAATTTGATTGAGGCTTCTTATGCTTTGTACCCAACCGAATTTAAACAGGGCGTAACAAACTTATTACACGCTACTTCATCCATTCCCATTTTTATTCGTTGTGCAGAATACCTGCTGCGTGCAGATGCAGCAACAGCCGCGATTATTCAGCCACTCATTCAAACAAAATTTGGCGACACAATAAATACAGGATTAACGATACTTCAAAACAGGATTGCATCGCCAAAACAAACAAAACCATTACCTCCTTTAAAAGATTTATTTGATAAGAATTTTTTAAAAGATCAAACGGTTATTTATAGCTTTCAAAGGAAGAACAGGGATTATCCAGGCCTTGTGATTATACGCAAAGCTGATGGAAAATTTATAAAAAATAAAGACGGCATTATCTTCCATGTTCCGCAACTGGCAAGGGCTATAACCAATTACCCATTCTATATTACCAATGGCAATACCCCCCAGGGTATTCTCCGGTTTACCGGTTTTGCAGTTTCAGGAAACTATGCAATTGGGCCAACTGCTAACCTGCAGTTATCGCTGCCTTACGAGGCAAAGGCCGCTATATTCTTTAACGACAGCAGCCTTGAACATACGTTATGGCAAAAAGAAATGTATGCATCCTTGCTGCCTGTTTCCTGGAAAAATAATGAAGCTCTTTACGAAAGTTTTTATGCCGGTGCCATGGGCCGCAGTGCCATTATTATGCACGGCACAACAGTTAATCCTGCATATTATAAAGGCCAGTTGTATTATCCGCAAACGCCATCGCTTGGCTGCCTTTGCAGCTATGAAGAGTGGGGCAATAACGGCCTTCGTATAAAAAGTTACCAGCAGCAAATTGTTGATGCACTTGACGATGCTGAAATCAATAATGGCTACGTGGTGGTAATCAATTTAAACAACGACAAGAAAGCAGTGAGTATTGATGAGGTGAAGAAATATGCCCCCAACCCCTAAAGGGGAGTAATTGAATACAATTTGTTTTTATGTACCGAACTGCATTACTGCTATGAAGCTTCTCTTGCGTCGCACTCCTGTACGTCCGGAACAATAAGCAGCAATTGCGAATCACTCACTCTTTGCCTATTGCCTCTTTGCTTTGTCGCCTTTTCTTCTTCAGTACAAGTGTGCGATGCAACGATGTTTCATTGTAATTCTTCAGCCCGGCTCAAAAAATTAATAACTTACAACTTATAACTTACAACTTTTATGGCCACAGCACCACTAGCAGAACGCATGCGACCAAACACATTAGACGAATTGGTCGGCCAGGAACACCTGACCGGCAAAGGCAGTATTTTGCGTTCTGCAATAGAAATGGGCAATATCCCTTCCATGATTTTTTGGGGGCCGCCGGGTGTTGGCAAAACAACGATTGCCAATATTATTGCGCATACTTTACAGGTTCCTTTTTACCAGTTAAGTGCAATAAGCAGCGGCGTAAAAGATGTGCGTGAAATAATTGAACAGGCAAAACAGCAAAGCAAAGCGATTTTATTTATTGATGAAATCCACCGCTTTAATAAAGGCCAGCAGGATGCTTTGCTTGGCGCTGTTGAAAAAGGAATTATTACTTTGATTGGTGCTACCACAGAGAACCCTTCGTTCGAAGTAAACTCGGCATTGCTAAGCCGTTGCCAGGTATATGTTTTAAAACCGTTGAACGAGAAAGACCTTGTAACCCTTCTGCAGCAGGCATTACAGAAAGATGAAACTTTAAGCCATTTAAAAATTGAATTAAAAGAAACGGCAGCGCTTATTAATATTTCGGGCGGAGATGCAAGAAAATTATTAAACCTTCTTGAACTTGTTGCAACAGCATCGCCGCAAAAAGAAATCATTATTACAGACAATTATGTAATGGATGTTGCGCAAAAAAGAATTGCATTGTACGATAAGCAGGGCGAGCAGCATTACGATATAATTTCTGCTTTTATAAAAAGTATGCGTGGCAGCGATCCCAACGCAGCGATGTACTGGCTTACGCGAATGGTTGATGGCGGCGAAGATGTAAAATTTATTGCACGCCGTATGCTTATTCTTGCCAGCGAAGATATTGGCAACGCCAACCCAAACGCCTTACTGCTTGCCAATGCCACATTCGATGCGGTTAACAAAATAGGTTATCCTGAAGCGATGATTATTTTATCGCAGTGCGCCATTTATCTTGCATCGAGTGCAAAAAGCAACGCCGTTGTTGATGCTATTGAAAAGGCAGCAGCGGTTGTAAAACAGCACGGCGATCAGCCAGTACCTTTGCACATACGCAATGCGCCAACGAGGTTGATGAAAGATATGGATTATGGTAAAGGTTATAAATACAGCCATGCATTTGAAGGTAATTTTTCCGAACAGGAATATTT
>JANXWM010000563.1 GCA_025351145.1 Chitinophagaceae bacterium | reverse complement strand
CTGATGGCGATACTTTCTTTGATGATGTGGACAAATGCCCTACCGTTTTTGGTATAGCAAGATATGGTGGTTGCCCTATTCCTGATACGGATGGCGACAGTGTAAATGATGAAGAAGATAAATGCCCAACAGTTGCAGGTTTACCCAGGTACCAGGGTTGCCCTATACCAGATACAGATGGCGACGGCGTTAATGAAGAGATGGACAAATGCCCAAGTGTTGCGGGCCTGGCAAAGTACAGTGGTTGCCCTATACCCGATACAGATGGCGACGGCATTAATGACGAAATGGATAAATGCCCAACCATTGCAGGTACTGCAAAATACAATGGCTGCCCGGTTCCCGACAGGGATGGTGATGGCGTAAATGATGATGAAGATCTTTGTCCTGATGAAGCAGGCCCCGCCTCTTCAAAAGGTTGCCCGGCAGAAAAAGTTGCAGTGCAGATAACGGCTGAGTTTAAAAATATTTTATTCGACTTTGGTAAAGCAACTATTCGCCCGGAGTCAATGGATATTATTGTAAAAGCGGCTAAAGTTATGAACGATGAAATTCCGAACTCAACATTCTACATTGATGGTTATACTGATAATGTGGGTAGTGCTGCAGCAAATAAAACACTCAGCAAGAAAAGGGCCCAATCTGTTGCCAATGCATTGATCGCTTCAGGCATAAGTAAAGACAGGATTATAGCAAGAGGTCTTGGTAAAGACAACCCAAAATGCGATAACAAAACAAAAGAAGGCCAGCAATGCAACAGGCGTGTTGAAGTAACCATCAGAAACATTGATCAGAAAAAAGAAACAGAAGGATACAAATTGAAAAATTAGTTTTTGGTTTGGTGTGGTTTTGAAATGAAGGGGCTGGTCTTGAAAAGGACTGGCTTCCTTTTTTTAAAGCATAATGGGCCCCGCTAAAGTTTTTTCATAGCATCACCTCTTGCGTCGCACTCTTGTACGTTCCCGTCATTGCGGGGGCCCCGAAGCAATCTGTTGACTGCATTGAAACCTGATGAATGAATTAGCACAGATTGCATCGTGCCTCGCAATGACGATTCATAGTCCAACCGTACAAGAGTGCGACGCAAGTAAAGCTTGATAGTAATACAAATGCATGGCAACAAAAACAACAAAGTGTATTGTTAACGTACATGAAAAAAATTATGGCAAACACTTTGCATTACCCCTTCTAAATAGGCGTAACTTTATCGGGTAATTTAATCTAAATGCAGCGTCATTTTTTTCCACTTTACCGCATCGCCTTATATTTATTCTGTTAAAATAACTATCCCTATGAGCAGTGCTTTGCCCGATAATAAAACCGTAAATATCCTTATCGTTGATGATGATGAAGATGACTTTATTATTACGAGCTGGCATATTAAAAAAATAGCCTATGGTTATACTTTTAATATTGAATGGTGTGCTGATTATGATAAAGCAATCGTTGAAATGCGAAAGGGGAATAAAGATATTTATTTTGTTGACTTTCGTTTAGGTGCTAAAACAGGGCTCGACCTGATAAAGGAAGCCATAAGCTTTAACTGCAAAGAACCTATGATTTTACTTACCGGTGTAGGGAATTATGAAATTGATTTACAGGCTGCGGAAGCCGGCGCTGTAGATTTTCTTGTAAAATCGGAGTTGAATATGGAGATGCTGGAAAGGTGTATCCGTTATTCCCTTTCCAGGTACGAGGTTGCAAAAGCCCTGCAGGCAAACGAGCAAAAATTCCGCAGCTTATTTGAAAGATCAAAAGACTGCATTTTTACAGCAAATGAACAGCTTGTTTTTAAAGATGCAAATAAAGCATCGAATACATTGCTGGAATATTCCGCAGATGAGTTACAGCAGCTTAGTTTATTTGATTTATTTGCAAACAGAAACGATCAGACTTCGATAGAACAGGAATTATTAATGAGGGGTACAGTATCTGATAAAGAGGTTGACCTGTTAACCAAAAGCGGGGAAAAAATAAATTGTATTATATCGCTTTCCGGAGAAAAAGACAGTAGCGGAGATTTTATACAGGGTATTATTCATGATATTACCGCTTTAAAAAAATCAGCAAAGGCAGACCTGCAAAACGAAAAACATAAAGCCGCAGAAAGGCTTGCACGCACACTGGCACACGAAGTGCGTAACCCGCTTAACAATATATACCTTTCGGCCGAGCAACTGGCTACTGAAATTAAAGAAGGTGACGCCAAAATTTATCTTGATATTGTTTACCGGAACAGCAAACGCATCAGCGACCTGATTACCGAACTGCTCGACTCTTCGCTTCCTACTGAAATTATATTAAAAAAAGTTTCACTTCAATCGGTAATGGAGGAAAGTATTGCAGCAGCTTTAGACAGGATTTCGCTTAAACAAATTAAACTTGAAAAATATTTTATTAATGAAGAGGCCATGGTAATGGCCGATCACGAAAAATTAAAAATTGCATTCTTAAATATCATTATCAATGCTATTGAAGCCATGAAAGAAGCTGAAGGAAATTTAACGGTCGCAATAAAAAGTGATGGGCCTAATTACCTTGTTTCAATCACTGATAACGGAACGGGCATAAGCGAGGAAAATATCATTAAACTCTTTGAACCTTATTATACTTCAAAACGCAACGGGATGGGTTTAGGGCTGGCATCTACATTAAATATTATTCAGTCTCACAAAGCTTTCATCGAAGTAAATTCAAAACTTAACCAGGGCACCACATTTCTAATCTTTTTCGAAAAGGCCTAATAATCAGTTCTGTAAAAAATAATGCTTTTTAAAATGCAGGTTATTTTGAAGCAGGCATTTGAATATGAATGAAGCTTTACTTGCTACGCTCAGTTCATCGTTCACATCAATGGGCAGCAGGGCGAAGATATAAGCGTATTTTAAAGCCTCTGCTCTTCTAAATTTACGGGGCTTTATTGTATGCTTTAAGCGTACAATAAAACTGTGAGGGATTATTTTGTCTGTTTAAAACATCCTTAAAACCGGATTTTGCAATTGGGTGTATTGGCTGTTGAAAGTCCCTAAATGTTATACAGTACAGGTGTGCCGCCATGGCCATACGCGTCAAGGTAAAATTGAGTATTATAAGCTAAAACATGATGCTGTAAAGGGTTTAAAAGATTTTACACTGTCGTTTCCATCGTGCGTTATAATACCCGTCCTTGCATAAGGCGCCTCATCCGGTTCGGTTCCGGCAAAGCCGGAATTGCTGCGATGGCACAAGCCATATCGCAGCAAAGAAGCGGGTGCAGCGCCGTTGCAAGGACAATACCATGCGGCAATGAGCATACGGGCATTGAATTTGAACGATGCATAAATAAAATTAACTTGACGCCAATGCGCCATGGCGGGAAGGAACGATGCACAAAGAACCTTTGTTTAGCCAAAAAAAACTACTGCAAAATTTGGGTTAAAATAAAAGGCACGTAAATTGATTTATTTAATTCTATTAATATTAAAAAAATGAGAAAATTACTGGTGATAGACGATGAGGAAAGCATGCTTTACCCATTGGATAATTTTTTTTCAACAAATGGTTTCCAGGTGGCTACTTTATCGAGAGCTGCGGTGGCCTATAATGTGATTGATGCTTTTAAACCCGATATCATTTTATTAGATATTAAACTGGACGAGCTTGACGGCAGGGATATTTGCGTTGAATTAAAAACACACGACAGGCTGAAAAGAATAAAAATAATCCTTTGCTCAGCCTATGTAATTGATAAAGATGAATATATAGATTATGGCGCAGATGACTTTATTGCAAAACCTTTTACATTAACCGCCCTCCTTGAAAAAGTGAACAATCTTACCGCTCCTCTTGTAAAAAGATAGTGCTTATATATTAGTTTACATTTCCCGCTCACCGGCTTATACGGAAGATTGAAAAGCTGAAACCAAAAGCTCAGCATTGTTTTGCTGTACAAGAGTGCGACGCAAGGAACGATGCCCAAAGTTTTTTGTTTGGCTAACAGCAACTGAACAATGAATAAAGGGGAAAATATTTATCCATGGGGAATATTTATACCCACACTGCAATTCGATTTTTATGAACCCCTGCATTGTTGAGCCCGCCGCAAAAAAATATTTTTTGCACACTTTGTCCCATTACTCCGAAGGGATATAAATATCAAATGCTGCCCCCTCGTTTAACTGGCTTGTAGCCGTAATAAAACCATGGTGGTTATCTACTATTTTT
>JANXWM010000497.1 GCA_025351145.1 Chitinophagaceae bacterium | reverse complement strand
TTGTAAATGATAAAGCTGGTTATTAAGTATTTCATGTACTTATAAAATGATGCCTGTTGCAAACTGTGCAGGGCTGTTGAAAGCTCCCTGATGTTCCTGTAGTACAAGTGTGCGACGCAACAATAGCTTCATAGCTGTTCTGTTGTACGGCTCATAAAAATACTTCTTCAACATTTATAAAATAATTTTTCTTTGCTGCCCTTTTGAATCGAAAATAGTTACTGAAGCTACATTGCTGCCTGCATTAATAAACCTTGCAGATTGCGACAGGAACGAGTTACCGTAATAACATTCCTGCTTTTGTGTGCCTCCATTTTTATAGGTAATAATAGCGCTTACATCGTTTGGCTGCAAGGGAATACACTGCACATTTGTTTTTAGTTTAAATACTTTTAATGGCCCGCGGTTTTGGCCTGCAGCAAGTAAACAGTTGCCTTTATTATTGCGGAATTTTACCAGCGCTTTACCATCGCCTGGAATATACAATCCACTTTGCAAAATGGTTAGCGGTGTAAAATTTCCTTTACCATCGCCCTTTAAAACCAACCCATTTAATGCATCGTACCGGCCGGTAGCAACTTCGGTACCGTAATCGTTGCCGCTGATGACTGCATCGAGGTTACCATCACCATCCACATCTTCTGCAACAATGCCGCAAAGCATTGAAAATTGTGCCTGCGCAGGCAGCGGCTGCATGGTGAATTTGCCATTACCATCGTTACGGATATAGCAGGATTTTAAATTGTTTGCATGATAGATGACCGCATCTTTACGCATGTCTGCAGTAACCACTGAATCCATTGTGGCAGTTGCATAAGATTTATAACTCTGGAAAGTTGACCGCATGCCGATCATCTGGTTAATTAAGTCGCTTCGGCCATAAGCCGGGAATTCTCTTTTTGTATGATCCGTCATACTTGTTGGCAGATAAAGTGAAGTGAGTGCATCAAAATTTCCATTGTTATCGAAGTCTTTTGCATATACTGAAACAGGATATTGATCACTTGCTTTATAAAAAGAATTTTCACCAAGGTTGCCTGCTATGTAATCTATATCGCCATCGTTATCGAAGTCGCCGGAGGCAATCGTGTTCCACCAGCCAACCTGGTTATTGATACCGGAAGTTGAGGATACATTTTTAAAAATACCTTTATCATTCTTTAAAAAAGTGACGGGCATCCATTCACCTGCGAGCACAAGATCGGGCCACCCATCATTATCAAAATCGGTAAAAGTTCCATCGCAAACCATGCCGATATTTACGAGGTCTTTTGCAACAGAAGCAGTAACATCTGTAAACTGAACTGTTCCATTGTGCGTATCATTCCTGAAAATAAAACTTGATACGGGTTTTGGATAATTCCATGGATCTACACGGCCTGAAACAAAGAGATCAAGGTCGCCGTCTTTATCGTAATCAACTGCCCTTACACAAAACTTACTGGTAAGGTTTTTAGGTAATGCCGTGGTATCTTCTTTAAAATTTCCCTTGCCATCGTTGAGATAAAATTTATCCTGGTAAGGAGCGGTATTGGGGCCACTCATATAACCACCGCCGGCAATATATAAATCAAGGTCCTTATCGCCATCTGCATCAAATAAAAGCAAACCTAAATCCTGTGATTTTTTCTTATTAAACCCAGTATCGGCAGTCAAAGTCTTTTGTTTAAACTGACCATCATTTTGTTGCAAAAATATTTGTGCGCTGTAGCTATTGGAACCACCGCAAATAATATCGTCAAGGCCGTTATTATCTATATCTCCTGCTGAAAGGGCCGGGCCAAACTGAGAGAATTTATGCGGCAATAATTTCTGGATATTAAAATCTACAAAGTCTTTTTCTTTATGCACATAATGAATGTTCACTGAGTCTGTAACATCCCTGAAGAAACTGTTTGTGGCAAGAATATCATGGGCAAATGAATAAGATAATTTTGCATCTGCAATATTTACTTTTAGCAACTGATCTGCTTTTACATTTTGTAAAGCCTGCATTTTACCATTTGGCCATTTGATAATAATGGAATCAACTACACTTGTTTTGCCAAGGCCAAAATTTGCACGGCTATCAACTGATGAAAGATAACCACGGTAAGGTGTATTTTCCCAGTATTGCATTTTGCCATGATTATAATAAACAAAGGCAAAAGCACCTAAGCCATTTTTATTGAGGCTATCCCCCGCAAATTGAATTTTGATATAATGAATACTGTCTTTGAATTGCTGCATTTCATTATTCTCATAAACAGACGCTTCACTATTAATGTTGCTTACCACTACATCCATATCGCCATCATTATCCAGGTCTGCATATACAGCGCCGTTTGAAAATGTTGGAATATCCATTCCCCAGTTTTCAGTCATATCAGAAAATGTAAGGTCGCCGTTATTCTTAAATGCATAATTATGCAGCTTTACTTCAGGTATTTGTGAAAGTATCTGACTTTTAGTAGCAAGATTTGTTGCCTGGTTCCTGTAGTTGATAAAATCGTGATCAGTAAGATCTTTAGGGTAACCATTCGTAACTATGATATCCCGGTTACCATCATTATCAAAATCGGTAACCAGCGGTGTCCAGCTCCAGTCGGTTTCTGCTATTCCCGCAAAAAAACCTATTTCACTAAATACAGGAACACAAATAGAATCATTTGATCCTACTCTCGGCCCCTGGTTTAACTGCAGGGTATTGCGAACATATTGATAGTTATAATTAAACCTGTCACTGTTTTGATATCTCTGGTAACTGAGGGCATTCAGCATCATCTTCTTCCTGTAGTTATCTTCAGGATCCATATCCAATGCTACCACATCAGCAAGACCATCGTTGTTAATGTCAACAATATCATTGCCCATTGCATTGGCAGATGTATGTTTAAAATAAGTAGAAAGCTGTTCAGAGAAAGTGCCATCGTGGTTATTAATCCACAACAGGTCGTTGCTGATAAAATCGTTGGTTACGTAAATGTCTTTCCAGCCATCCGCATTAATGTCGGTAATATTTACCGAATGCCCATAACCTTCAGTTTCTATACCCGCTTGTTTTGAAACATCTGTATATACAGGATGATCCAAAGATTTATCCCAGTCGTTACGAAATAATTTTCCTGTGCTTGGATTTAAACGGTCTTTTAAAACAGGATGAAAATTATCCGGAAACACTTTCGTGTTCACTTCATTTACTACTATGTAAACATCAAGGTCACCATCGTTATCATAATCAAAAAATGCGGCCTGGGTTGAATGCGAACTATCATCAAGTCCATACTCTTTTGCCATCTCTTTAAAATGCGGAATATGATCTTTATCGTTACCCTGGTTAACGTACAGCAAATTTCTTCTATCATCCCCTTTCTTTTTAAAAGAAGCGCAAACATATAAATCCTGCAGGCCATCATTGTTTATATCAATAACATCTGCACCCCTGCACCATTTACCCTGGCCGGTAACACCGGCTGCATTTGTTATATCTTCAAATTCGAAATTGCCTTTATTCAGGTATAATTTATTACCAACTGTATTCCCGGTAAAATAAAGATCTTCCAATCCATCATTATTAAAATCGCCCACAGCAATACCCCCGCCGTTATAAATATTGGTTACATCAAGCGGGTTTAATGTATCGTTCTCAATGATATCATTTGAAAAACGGATACCTGATTTACCTGAACCAACTTCAGTAAATAAAGTATTGCGGCTGCTGCAAGCATTAAGAGAAAAAATACAAACTGTATAAATAAAAAACTTACAAACTTTCATCCTGGAAACTTTACTTAAAACATTAATTAATAATGCACAGGGAATAAATATTTTTTTGGCCGGGCTAAGATTCATTGTGCATCTTTTCTTGCGTCGCACTCTTGTACTTTCAAATCAATACGCAGCAATATTAATGCAGTTTTCCTGTAGTTTTTATTAAAGGGGGGTAAGTTGCTTTGCAGGCCCTCTGCCTTTGATGCATAGCCAAATTTATGTTCTGCCGATGAACGGATTGCGACGCAACGATGTTCCATCTGGGCACTAATGCCGGTATCAGAATTATTGATTTCAATTCAATACAAAAACGCACAAGCTGAAATAAAATTACAAAAGAGGTAGAGTAAAATACCCTACCTCTTTTAATATAATTTTTAAAATAAATAATGGTTATTAATAACCAGGATTTTGTGCTAAACGCACAGTACCATCAGAATTAAGATTATCAACTTCACCCTGCGGTAACGGCATATATTCGTTTTTACCTGCAGTAAAGTTTGCACCAATTTTCAAAGGCCTAAAGGATTGCTCCCTTGCAATGTAGGCATTAATGGTCTGCGCAGCTATACCCCATCTTACAAGATCGAAGAAACGGTGACCTTCCATAGCCAATTCTATCCTTCTTTCAAACTGAATGGCTTTCAAAGCGTTGCCCGCAGTAAAAGTTTCAGAAGTGTAAGGTTTTATCAAATACTTATCAGCGTTTACGCCGGCAGAACCATAAGTAGCAGTGGCTGCATTATAATCTGCACCAGTCTTTACCCATGTTTCAGGATGATCAGCTACCCTGTTACGAACCCTGTTTACATCATTCATAGCACCAGTTAAATTAGATTGATACTCGCACTCAGCATGCCATAAAAGCACATCTGAAAAACGAATGATGTTTACATTATTTGCAACCAGTTCTGTAGGTCCCCAATAAGCACTGCCTACATCTGTATAAGAACCTTTTTGAGAAGCTGCATACACATTTTTCTTTGGGCTAAAGTGACCATCATTGGTCGGATTTCTTATCCAGTCATCACCGGGATGGTTGCCCCAGTCTAAATAAGGAATAGGCTTTCTGCCCATTGTCCAGTCGATCCTTGGATCCAATGTACCTGCGTAAGGTGAAGCAGAGCCATCACTTACATTTAAACCCTGATACCATGTATCTAATAAAGGCAAACCGTTTGCATCAGTTTTAAAAGCATTGGCGAGATCCTGTGAAGGATTATAAAAACCGCAGCATGCACCAGGACCACCGGTATAAGGGAAGTTAAGAATGTCGCCGTAGTTACCGTTTGGATCTCCACCCCAGTCTACAGAAGAACCATCCTGTACAGATGTTTGTGCCGCAAAAACGCTTTCCATGCTATTTTTTTGCGCCGGGTTAAAATTTGAATAATAATTAGGGTTCAAATCATAAGTTTCGCCTTTAGCTGTTTTTCCATGGGCAATAGCATCATCCAGTAACGGAAGTGCAGCTGAATTTTGACCCTGGAACATATAAGCTTTTGCAAGGAGGCAAACTGCTGCCCATTTATTAGCCCTGCCCGCCTGAGGCCAGCTTTCGGGCAAATTATCTTTTGCAAATGTTAAGTCACCTACGATTAAATTCCATACAGCCGCCTGATCGGAATTACTCACAGCCGTATTTGCAGGTGAAACGGTTTCGTCAACAGGAATGATATTACCAAAGATCTTCTTTAGATCCATGTGGTAATACGCTCTTAAAAAACGTGCCTGGGCTGTAATTTGAGACTTAAGCGGATCAACTAAAGTTGAAATTGCCAACGTATTTAATACGTCATTGCAACGTTGTATACCAGCATAGTTAAGGTTCCATTTTTGAGGAGTAGCACCGTTGGTGGGTGTTAAATCAACCCATTTTTCCATTGGAGCTGCAACAGCAACGTCAGTAGGATCGGAACCCTTATAGGCATCATCACTTGTAACGCCGCCAAATATCCAGTTAGAAGCACCAGATGCAAAACCATCACCGGATGCCCCTTCTCCATCAACCAGAGAATAAGCACCAATCAATAACCCCTGGATACCCTCTTCTGAGGCAACAATGGCGGGATTTAGTGTTCCTATTGGCGGCTTGTCCAAAAAGTTTTTACTGCATGCAAACAGGGTAACAGCAACAACAATACTGAACGGGATCAGCACTTTATTTTTTATTTTTTTCATATAAAGAATTAATTAAGAATTAAAAATTAAGGTTAAGGCCAACAAGGAATGCGGCAGTATGCGGGTAGTTACCATTGTCAATACCAAAACCCACCGTATTATTAATGTCAGTGCTCTGGAGTTCAGGATCAGTCCCTTTATATTTTGTAACGGTAAAGAGGTTGGCACCCTGCACATAGATGCGCAAATGATCTATCCCAAACCTCGTTGTTGTTTTACTTGGCAGGGTATATCCAATCTGCATTTGTTTGCTGCGGAAATAAGACCCCTTGCTGATAAAGTAACTGTTGCTTTCACCGTCAGAGCTAAATCCACCTGTAGTCCTTAATTTAGGAATGGTTGTGTTCGTATGCTCCGGAGTCCATGCATTAAGAGCCACCTCTTTTCTCAGGCC
>JANXWM010000496.1 GCA_025351145.1 Chitinophagaceae bacterium | reverse complement strand
TATGCAAAAGGCATTTATTTTGTAAAAATAACCAGCAGTGAAATTTCAGGAAATTATAAAGTGATTATTGAGTAATATTAGCTTGTTCTAAAAAAGAGAAGGCAGTTTAACAACTGCCTTCTTTTTTGTTTATTGCCCTGTAAGATGTTCATATCACTTAGATAGCGGCAAGCGTGCCGCGACAAACCATGTTAGACAACTATTGACATTTTCGTTTTGTTTTCTCTTTCTCGCGACATACGGACAGAAGAAATCTAATTCGGCAAGAACTCCGACGACCATAAAATATGCCGGGACATACAGCTATGGGACCGACGTTGAAAAAGGACGAGTTGGTACTATTGTAGTTTATCCTGAGACGGACAGCACTGTTTTATTTTATATAGACTTGAATCGGGGAGCACCCTCTTACAACATGGGTTCGGACTACGGTCGTGTAAAAATCCAAAGGGACACTGGGACTTATTTCTCGAAAGAGGACGGTGACGACAAAGGCTGCAAATGGACAATCAAGTTTGAAAAAAGCAATTTGACAATTAGTACGGTCGACAACCAAGACAATTGTGGGTTTGGTGGCAGCGTTTACGCGGACGGGACGTTCTATCGGAAAAGTAAAAAGGTTATGACTTCTTTTGTGAATCAAGAGGGAACGACAATGTACTTTAAGGACATAAAATAAGACGGACGGAACACGCCAGCCGGTAACAGCACCTCCTATGTAAAGCAGAAATAAATATGAACATCTTTTGAGAAGCAACAGCGAACTCTTTTTAATATGAGAAATTCGGACGCGCGTAAGCTTGTGCGTTTCTCATATTAAAAAGAGGTAAACTTCGGCGCAACTATTGCGCTTAGATTTCCAATCCCATTTAAAAAATAATTTAACTTTTTGCTCTCACTCCTATTTGTAGTCCACATTGTTTGTAGCTACCAGCATATATTATTCAATAAGTTTAAAAACGCTGTCTGCTACGCGGTGTAGTTCCTAATTTTCGTTAAGACTACTGGTGCTGTTTTACAGTCGTTCATTAATTTTATGTGCTAAAAAGCGTAATTATTTTTCCATTTATTTTATAACTCCAATTTCATATGTCTTGTTTGTTTTTATTACAGCATGAATTCTACTTAATAATTTTCTCGCTACCTTAACTATAATTTTATTTGGTTTCTTTCCATAGTGTTTACGATAATATTCCTGTAATGCAGGATCAACTCTCACGGCTTGCCAACTCGCTTCTATTAAATAACTTCTTAAAAGGCTTTTTGCTCTTGGCGTCATTCCCTTAACTATACTTGTTTCTCCACTTTCATATATTCCGGGAACTAATCCAACGTAACTTGCTAAATCATCAAATCGATTAAATTTTCTTAAATCTCCCACTTCCGCTAAGATCGAGACTGCCACTATTCCTCCTACACCAGGAACACTCATTAATAAGTAATAATCTTTTTTATAATGTTTTCTTGCATAAGCCCTTAATTGATTTGAAATCATTAATAACTCTTTCTTCATAAAATCGTACCTTCTTAATAAAAATTCCATTGATGCTTTACCAGTTTCATATTTCAGTTCTTGAGATTTTATCCAGACTATAAAATCATTACTCCAATTTGGATTATCATATTGTTCGGGAATCGTAATTCCATAATAAAACAAAAAACTCTTAATTTGTAATTTCACGTGTCTTAATCCTTCAACTGAATGATTACGACCTCTAAAAAGAGTACGGAATTGCTCGCGTTGTTCTTCCGGTATGATAATCGATTTAACGCTTTGATTTGCTAATTGTTTGCAGATATTCCTACAATCTATTTTGTCACTTTTTACAACAGATTGTTTTTGTGACCGAGGAATATCAGCTGCATTTAATACTAATACGTTCCATTTCTGTTTTTGAAAACTTCTTGCAGCACTATATCCGCTAAAACCAGCTTCATAAGCACAACTCACCTGATGATTCGGAAAATGTTTGTTAACCCAGTCAATTAATACTTGGTCACTCGCTGGCTGAGTGATGGTCTTTCCATCAAACAGATCAGTTTGATAATGAAACGTCCAATTTTTTTTGTGTACATCGATACCAATGTATAATTTTGGGATGGAAGTGGTAGGTTGTGTTATCATGATTTTACATTTTTTTTGGTAGACATAAATTTATGTACTACAAGTGATAATTGGTACGCAATCTACTGCTTTTACATATATGCTACGCTCCATTTTTTGCGGGTTAACGCTCAAATGTGTAAATTGGACGTAGCAAAAAACGCGAGCGTAGTCGCAATCCGTTAGGGGCAAGTGTTACAAACACCATGACAAAAATATTCTGTTCAAATAAACT
>JANXWM010000335.1 GCA_025351145.1 Chitinophagaceae bacterium | reverse complement strand
CGAGGCCAGAACAGATTTCATAATGGCGCTGTTGACCAGGACGGCGGTAACCTTGCCCGCTTCTTTGATGTAGTGGTTGTAGAAACGAATCACCGCTTAGGGTTAATGGGCTTTCTTTATTTAGATGAAATAGCCGGTATAGACTATGCGGGTTCGGGTAATAACGGTACGCTTGATATTGCTGACGCACTTGCCTGGGTAAATAAAAATATTGCAGCTTTTGGCGGCGACCCAAACAACGTAATGATTTTTGGGGAATCAGGCGGAGGTGCAAAAACATCCTGTTTATATGCTATGCCCGCAGCGGCTCCTTACTTCAACAAAGCGTCTATTGAAAGCGGTCCCGGTGTGCACATGATACCCAAAGAAGCGGCAGCCGAGATGACTTCCATTGCCTTACGCGAATTGAATATCACTCCTAAAGACTGGAAGAAATTACTTGAAATACCCGCAACAGATTTGCTAAGTATTCAATTGAAAATGCCCGCATTAATGGCACAGTCAGAATACGTAAAGAAAAACGGAGCCGTAGGCTTTGTTGCCAACGCTTTCCAACCTGTTGTTGATGGAGTTGCGCTTCCACACCATCCTTTCGATCCTGCAGCACCAGATATTTCCAAAAACAAACCGCTTATGGTCGGTTGGAACGAAGATGAATATACTTTCTTTGCAATGGCATTCCAGGACACCGCGGCATTGAAAGCCGGTTTTACATTTGAGGCATTACAAACAAAACTTGAAACGCAATTTGGCAACAACACAAAAAAAATTATTGACACCTATAAGCATAGCATGCCTAACGCCTCAGCATCAGATGTATGGGTAGCCATAACATCAATCAATATGATGGGTTTAGGCTCTGTTACAATAGCCGAGCGCAAAGTACGACAGAAAGGAGCGACGGTTTATTTATACAATTTCGGTTACAAATCAGAAGCAAAGGTTCCGGGAACGGATTACCCGTTTGGAACGCCGCATGCAATGGATATAACTTTTAAATTCAACAATGAAGTTCCGGGAACGAAAGACGGTTTTTTATCAGGCAGCAAACCTGAACGTTTTACTGCATCGCATAACATGGCAGAACTATGGACAACATTTGCAAAGACGGGGAAACCTGAAGCTAAAGATGCTCCAGAGTGGAAGGCTTATAATTTGAACGACAGACCCACCATGCGCATTGATACAAAATGTGAGGTAATCAATAACAGGTTTAGTGAAGAGCTCGCAATGTGGAGGTCAATTGGAAAGGTGTAACCCTGTTTCTGTGCGACATGCTTACAAGATTATAATATTTCCTTTACTCCTTTACAGGAAGATGGCAAAATATTAGATGTTGAATACCTCGATGAAGGAACTTTTGTAAATGATAAATGGGTCACCACACGAAGATTAAACGGCGACGAAGGCACAGGCGGCGGGGATTATGGCTTTGGATTCAAAAAAGGAAACTCCGCTGCTTTAAGGTTTCAACCATCCGCTACAGGCGATTACCGCATCGTACGATTTAAGATATACAAATATTGGTGAGTACTTCAATTGCCTTATTCAATAAGTGTTTTTTTATGTACTTAGCTATGCTGCTGCTATTAAGCTTTTGTTGTGTCACTCACTTGTACGCTTTGTTCTTTATTCGGCATTACACCGTCCCTGTTCATTATGCTGTGCACCTGATTAAAATTATACATTGTTGAAAAATAACAAAAAGTATAAGAGTGCGACGCAACGATGCTTCATGCATGTTTTGTTGCCCTGTACATAAAAAATATTGCGCATTTTCTCGGGTCTATCCCAGCTGCTCGGCAAATGGCATTTTCCGTATCCTTTTTCCGGTAGCAGCATACAGTGCATTTGCAACAGCGGCAGCTACCGGTGGAAGGTCTGGTTCTCCTAGTCCCGCTGGTGCTTCATCTGAGTCAACAAATTTTACTTCAATGTCCAGTGTGGCCGCTTTCGCCGCTAATTCACCATAGCTAAGTTTTCTGCTACTAGCTTTGTGTATGACTGCCCCATCTTCAGCACTACATTCTGCCTGCGGTACGTTCCATATTTGAGCAGCAGCTTTTACCAGCATTTCACGGGCTGTTGCTCCTATAGTACGTAACTCAGTAAATCTTCCACGGACGGAACCACTTCCGCCCGCCATTTGTCTGCCGTATCTGCTGTCCAACGGGGCTAATTCCACCTGGACTTTCTTCCAATCCATGCAGAGTTCTTCTGCGATGATTATTGGCAGAGAAGTCTTTACTCCCTGCCCGATTTCCGGGTTTGGCGCCATTAAGGCGACTGTTCCATCAGCATTGATTCTGATATAGGCATTAGGTGTAAAAAGAACATTCTCCTGGGGCTTCGCCTCAACACCCTGACTCAGGAATGAAAAGCAGAGAAGCATACCGCCGCCGGATAACGCGGATACTTTAAGGAAATGTCTTCGGGAATTTGTTGACTTCATAATTATTTTGAACTAAGTTTTTCAGCGGCAAGGTGAATTGCCTTTCGAATACGTATCTGTGTTCCGCAGCGACAAATATTAGTCATCGTCGCGTCTATTTCCTCATCGGATGGATGGGGCTTTCTTCTTAACAATGCAGCTGCGGCCATTAATTGACCTGCCTGGCAATATCCACACTGGGCAACATCCAGTTCTTCCCATGCTTGTTGAAGCGGATGATCGCCTGTTGCACTAAGACCTTCGATAGTAACAATTTTATTGTTTGCCACGCCCGAAAGGGATATCATGCAGGAACGTACGGCATTTCCGTTTAGGTGTATTGTACACGCTCCGCACTGTGCAATGCCGCAACCAAATTTGGTTCCAACCAGATTCAATTGGTCGCGAAGTACCCACAATAGCGGGGTATCAGCATCAGCTTCCACAGACATCATTTTGTTATTGACAGAAATGGAGTATTTCGGCATAATTATTCAACATTTTTTGCATTGTAAATATCCTACACAGAGTACAAGAAATTAGTTCAGCTAAAATTAGACAAGATTTCCGCACCGTTGATTAAGGAATTCAAACCATTTATTAATATATTCAAACGAAGCTTAAGCCTGCCAAGGGTACTCAAATTTCAAGCGCACCAGGGATGTTCACATCAGCACCACCAACGCTCCAAGGTAAAATGGCGTTCCTCATACCTGTTCGTCAAGCAGATGTGCTAAATCAATGCAGCAGCAGTATGTTGAGAAGAAATGAAACAGAAATTCGCTTTTCTGGGATAGATGCACCGGAAATAAGAAGATCAAAAAAGCTGAAGCAGGATGAAAGAGAAACACATTTGCCAGGGCAATTGCTTTTAGAATTGATTTATTAAGGTTATACAAAGCCCCAAGATAAATATTACTGTGGCGCATTGAGCACTTATCAGGGTTTAAATTTCAATGCAAAATTCTTACAAAAAAGGCTTTATAAATTGGTCAGTACGTACTGAATTTTTATGGTCAAATGAGGTCGCATAAAAGAAAGAAGCAGCTATGGACTTCATAACTGCTTCTTGCATAAGTGGGCCCACTCGGGTTTGAACCAAGGACCCCCTGATTATGAGTCAGGTGCTCTAACCAACTGAGCTATAGGCCCAGAATTTCGGTATTCTCGAAATTCATAAGGGCGCAAAAATAGAAAAAAACACCAATTTTCCAAGAACAATCTAAAAGCATTTATAGATTTGCCGGATGCAGCAAATTAAAAATATCATATTCGACCTTGGCGGTATTTTTTTGAATATCGATTTTGCTAAAACAGAACAGGCCTTTGCTGACCTTGGAGTAAAAGGTTTTGACCGCTACATTACCCAGCACTCCATAACCGGCCTCTTTGAATTATTAGAAACCGGTAAAATTTCACCCGAAGAATTTTATAAGAGTTTTAGAAAAGAAAGCTGCAAGGATATTAGTGATAAACAAATTGCGGATGCCTGGAATGCTTTGCTATTAGATTTTCCTGCGGAAAGGTTAGAATGGCTTGATACCATAAGAAGCAAATACAATGTTTTCCTTTTTTCGAACACCAATAAAATCCATTATGATTTATTTAGCGAAAATTTTCGGGAGCAAAATGGGGGTAGAGATTTTAACAGCTATTTTAGAAAGGCTTATTATTCGCACGAATTGGGTTTGAGAAAGCCTTATCCGGAATCTTATTTATCCATTTTGCATGAACAAAGCCTGAATGCCGCAGAAACTTTGTTTATTGACGATACCATTAAAAACATTGAAGGGGCGCAACTTGCGGGTTTACAGACTTTACATCTTTACGCACCAAAAACAGTTGTGGATCTTGAATTGTAATTTCCTGCAGCAGGACTGCACCTGAATTGTTGATTATATAATCTGAACGTTGAAGAGTGCGACGCAAGTAAAGCTTTATAGAAATTCCTCAGCCGGGTACAAAAGAAATTTTTTAGAAATGCTTTTGATTATTTTATTTCTTCATAATCAATATACTCACCATCGGTAGTAGTGGTAGTACCGGCGCCTTTTTCTTTAGGTTTGGTTTTGGGCGGTGCTGGTTGTGAAGAAAAGCCAGCCTGTTGCCTGCGTACCTGCTCTTCCTGCGAGCGCCTAATTTCATTTACCTGGCTTTTAAACTGCGAGGTAGTTTTTGATACAGGTACAATAATATCAAATACCAGTTTATAAATTAAATAAAGGATTAGTACCGTACCTATAACTTCTATCATAGTTTTAATTTAAATGGACATCATATCTTTTTCTTTGGCGGCGAGGTGTTTGTCTACCATCGCTATAAACTTATCAGTCATTTCCTGCACATCTTTTTCTGAATCCTTAACAATATCCTCGCTGAGCCCTTCTTTCTGCAATTTTTTTATGTATTCAATTGCATCCCTGCGCAGGTTACGTATGGCAACTTTTGAATGTTCACCTTCTGCACTTGCCTTTTTGAAAAGTTCTTTTCTGCGTTCTTCAGTAAGCGGGGGTAAAAAAAGGCGGATCTGCACACCATCGCTTTGTGGGGTAATTCCAATATTTGCCTGTAGTATTGCCTTTTCTATTGGTTGAAGCATTACTTTTTCCCATGGCTGAATACTGAGGGTGCGTGCATCTAAAACATTAATATTTGCCACCTGGTTTACGGGTGTAGCAGACCCATAGTAGTCAACCGTAATGCCATCAACCAGGCCTGGATTGGCTTTGCCTGCCCTAATTCTTGTAAGTTCAATCTCCAGATGGGCAATTGCTTTTTGCATTTGAGATTCCGAATCATCCAAAATCATTTCCAATTCTTCAGTCGACATAGTTTCAGGTATTTAAAACAGCAAAACTAATAAATACAGGATGTACCGACAACATGCAGCAAAATATTTTAATAAATCATTGGGAGATGTAATTAGTGAAACAGCTTCAGGATTTATTTCAGCTTTGCTATTCAGGAATTTTTTTAGCCAAGCTGAAAATATACTATGAAGCTTTACTTGCGTTGCACCCTTATACGTTCGCATTATTTTTGCGCGAAGAAAACAACAGGAATATCTTAAATAAATGACTGCAAAAGTCACTTTATAATTATGCAACCAAAATTTTGGCTCACATTGATTTAGTGGGGACTTATGCGAAAAGCTTGTACAGCCTGAACAAAAAGAACTTAGTATCAACTACTCCTCTTTGGTTGGCCCTAAACAGCTTGATTTTTGAATTAAATGATTCCGCATTGGCATTGG
>JANXWM010000293.1 GCA_025351145.1 Chitinophagaceae bacterium | reverse complement strand
GCCCTTTGTTCATTATCAATGATTTGCACAAAGAACGAACAGAATTATTTCCAAATCAACGCCGACTTAAGAACGGCGCAAACATAGAACTGTCAAGTGTTTCAAAGAACTATTTTATAAAACAACGCAACGCTAGTGAAGCAGTAACATTTCTTAAGCATATAAAATACTTCAGAAAAATCTCCCTTAGTGCTGTGCACGGGGAGATTTTTTTTGCACAGCAAGTATTTTTTATTTGCAGATTTTTTTGAGCCAGGCTGAAGAACAGGTATGAGGCTTTACTTGCGTCGCACTCTTGTACTGAAAAATAACTTGGGGCTTTGGGTTGCTGGCTTAAAGTGGTTGTTTTTTAGCAGGCAACCTGTAGCTGAATATTCTTCTGACTGTACAAGAGTGCGACGCAACCAAAGCTTAATTAATATTCATTGGCATGGCCAATAAAAGAGCTTTTGTAATTTGTATTATTTCGTTTAGCAATGGCATATTAAAGAAAACAGGCCTTATTATAAATGCCTGTTATTATAATTAATTTCTTAATTTGATATTTTATTAGTCACTTCTTAAATCGCTTTTATGAAACCGTGCCACTTGAGCAAACCTTTGCATATTATTTTACAATTATCGGTCTGTATTTTTTTTAGTGCGAGTTCAATCTTTGCTCAAAGCACTATCATTGGTTTGCGGTTTAATAACCAAACTGTAAGTTCTGTTAAGCTGAACGTTATGCCTCCCGGCAAAGGCGGCAATCAATCAGAAGCAAAAGTGGGAGATCAGTTGGTTTCGGGTACTAAATTGATTATACCTCCAAATACCATTGTAATACTTCAGTCGCCCGGCGGAAAGCAAAAGCTTACTTCAACAACGGGTGCGCCTATGGAATATACGTTAGAGATTACTCCTAAGGGCGAAAATCATATAACGCAGGGTGTGGGGGCACAAATAGAAAACACAGTAAATAAAACAGTTGGTTATAACTACAAAGTAAACAATGGAAAAGGTACAACAGCTGCAAGTAAGGGCACAGTGTTTACGTTTACTGATCTATCTCAACCCAATAATGAACAGGCAAAAATTACCACCGAAGAAGGCACTATAAATATTATTGACGAAATCCCTGTGCGGATAGCGGGAGCACCTGAAAAACCAGACAAGCATGGGGGTACTTTAACCAAATCAGTTTCAAGGTTACAATCGCAGGGGCAAGGTCAGTTTACGTCAAGTAACCAGCCTGTGAATTATAACAATTATGATGAAGCCATTTCAGCAATTAGTAGTGAGGTAAGTGGAGAAAGTGATCCCGATGAAAAAGCAGATGACCTTACCTGCCTGGGCGATCTGTTTATGGACAATGAACAACCTGCCAAGGCGATTGCTCCATTTAGGGAAGCTGCTAAAATTTATGAGGAAGAATACGGTGATGATGATCTTTCAACACTTGAAGCTAAATTATCGTTAGCGGAGGCTTTAATGAATTCCGACAAAGATGATGACGCAAATAAAATATTAGCCGATGTTGAGAGCATTTTAGAGGATAATTTAAGTGTAGACCTGGATGATTTAGATTATGTAAAAGAGGAAAACGATCAGGAAGCCCAGGAAGTAATTTGTGAGGATATAACTGAAACCTATGGATTGTTAGGATGGTTATATGAAATTAAAGGTGATGAAAAAAAGAGCGACGAATACTATGATAAAATGGACGAAGGTTGCAAATAAAAAATAAGTAACAATGCTTACATTAAAACGACTGGCAGTTTACCTCATCACATTTTTACTCGTACTGATCTTGGTTATCGTTTTGGTTGACTGGAAGCGGGTTGACAATTACATTGTAGGTGTGGCCAATAAAACCAACAACCAGGATGAAATTGTAAATAAGGAAATTGTTTTCGTTAACATTGATAAACATCCCTACGGCGAAAGCGAGTGCGAGTCTTTTACATTGTACAGACAAAGTGTTATCAAATTGCTGAATTCTGTTGCCGAAGAAACCAAAAAAAATAATGGCCCCAAGGGTGTTGTACTGGATATTTGGTTTAGCAGAGATAACACCGAACTGGAAAATCTAAAAGCGGCATTAAAACAACTCAAAGATTTAAAAGTTCCGGTTTATACTTCCTATAATGTTAATGCAGGCTATGAAAGTGTTGATTTAAACAGCATTAATTTTGACAAGATAGATTCGAACCATGCTACTGAATTGTATGATGGATATTTTGCAGGATCCGGAGGCGGGCAGTCGGGAAGCGGCAGGCACCACACCCTGTTCTATGCCGAAGAAAATATGGCCTCTTATGAAAACGACATTTATTTAAGATCAGAATTATTTGAAGATTCTGCTTTAATAGAATCATTGCCTTTAAGGGTAGCTACTGATTTAGGTGATTCAAAGAGTATGATTCATGATGTTAAACGCCAGGGATCAATTGTACCATACGGATCCATAGCCGAAATGCAAAATAGAACCTACACTTTTATCCCTGATAGTGTTTTGCCAATTGGCAGTTTCCTCCCACCTCCTGGAGCTGATTCATCAACGGCTGCCATTAATATGGATAAGAAAATTTTAATAGTTGGCGACGTAGTAAACGATGTGCTCGATATTGGTAATGCAACAATGCCCGGCCCATACATATTAACCTGGGCTTTAAGCGATTTGCTTGATGAAAATATAAGGTTAAAGTTACCATTAGAAGGGCTTGGTGTTATTATTGGGCAAATGCTGTTCTTTGCGTTTTTTGTTGTTTTAATTTATGCTTTGATTTTTAAATATGTAAAACAGCTGCAAACAAAACCAACCGTCATTGCCATATTATCATTCTTAACCGGTATGGTTTTCCTGTTCATTTATTACAAATTAATTTTAACCTTTAAAGCAGTAATTCCTGTAGGGCAAACCGTAGCGGCCATGCTTGTTACCGCAGCTTTGTCCTGGCGTTTTGCACATAAATTCCTGGTAACAGGCGTTGCAGAAGGATCACAGAAATACGATGTATTCATCAGTTATTCCCATGGGCCAAATAGTGATTGGGTTATAAAAAATGTGTATGAACCTTTGGCCGCTTTTAGAAAACCGAATGGCGATAAGCTCAATATATTTTTCGATAAAAAAAGTATCGGTATTGGCGAAGCATTTACATCAAAATACATGTGGGCTATTGTTGACTCTAAATATTTTATACCGGTTATAACAGAAGATTATTACAAAAAGAACCACTGTAGAAATGAACTGGATCTGGCGGTAAACCGCTCGGTTGAAAAGAGAATATTGATTAACATGATCGCATTTTCTTTT
>JANXWM010000522.1 GCA_025351145.1 Chitinophagaceae bacterium | reverse complement strand
AAGATTTATGCAGCAAAAAATCTTTCCATGTGGTCATAAACCCAACACAAACGGCGCATTTAATACGGTCATCAAGTCCGCCCATAAAAACCGTCCGCATACCACCACCAGAAAGGCCGGCACAGCCAACATTATTTGCATCAACATCTTTGCGTGCACATAAAATATCTAATGCTTTTTTATCTTCAGCAAAGAATACACCCGGCCAGGTGGTGCCTGCACTGAAAAGAGATTTAGCCATGATGTGTTCATGTTCGCCTGCCCACTTATTGTACGCAGTTATATTGCTTGCATCTTCTGGGTCTTCATCATTTAAACCGTCGCGCAAATGGTCAGGAACATCCCGCAGCATTACCCTTCTGCTTGCAAATGGAAAGGCATCGCTCACCAAAACAACATATCCGCGTTTGGCCATTTCATTGGCCCATGCCATGCCTTCATAATATTCTTTCTGATGATCTACCATCACAGGATGCTGATCGTTTGGTGTGCGTGTTATTTTTCTTGTACCGAAATATTTATTGCCGCCATGATCATGAAAAGCAAGGATGCCAGGCAATGGACCTTTTGCGTTAGCAGGTTTAAGCAGAATCGCTTCCGTTGCCCGGCCATAAGGTAATTGCCAGCTCAATTCTTCGATGTGCAAACCATCATATTCGTATTGCCTTTTTAGCGTTATTTCAGGCATGCCGCCAATGTCGGGGATGGCTAATCTTTCAATAAGCCGGTCTTTGGCAACTTTTCTCCATGCATCTATATTGTTCCATTCATTTCTTCTAAAAGAAAAGGAAGGCAATTTATTTTCAGTTAAAGATGCTGCCCATGCACCGTATAAGCCAATTACACTAAGACTTGAATCATCGGGTGAAATTGAATCTTGCTCCATAGTGTCTATTTTATCTGGATGATTGAAGTTTGCAGCAAATGCATTTAGCATACTGCTGCCTGCAATACCAAGCCCGGCAAAGCCTGTTATTTTTATAAAATCCCTGCGGTTGTTGCCCATGTCTTAATTGTTTTGCAAAACATATTAGCCAATCGACTAAACAACTTTCTAAAACCATTTATAGAACTAAATATAAAACTAAGCAAAGTAATAAAGCAGCGGAAACGTTTGCGCCATTTGTTACAGGCTAATCATTCATTAGCAACGCTGCGGCAACTACGGCGGCAGTCTCTGTTCGTAAACGCGTATTACCAAGAGATACCTGTTGAAATTGATGTTTTAAGGCGAGTTCAATTTCTGTGTTTGTAAAATCTCCTTCGGGGCCAATCAGTATTTGAATTTTATTTCCATGTGCAACTTCAACAATGAATTTTTTGTTGGCTTCTTCGCAATGGGCAATTAGTTTTTGAGGATAGTTTGAAGACGTAATCATTTTTTCCACAGGCTGCGGTTCATGCAAAACAGGCAGCCATGTTTGCTGACTTTGAAGCATTGCCGAAATAAGAATGGTATTCATTCTTTCGAAACGAAAATGCTGCCTTTCAGTACGCTGGCAAATGAGTGGTATAATTTCGCTGATGCCGATCTCTGTTGCTTTTTCAAGGAACCATTCAAAACGGTTGGCGTTTTTTAAAAGCGAAACTGCGATAGAAATTTCCTTTGAACTATGTGGTTCAAAACTTCTTTCTTCAACAGTTACTGTACAGTTTTTTTTATCAGCATGGCTAATTCGTGTGGTTAATAAACTGCCCTTGCCGTCGGTAAGCCTTATCTGTTCACCGGGCTTCATGCGCAATACCTGTATGCAATGCCTGCTGGTATCTTCGGGCAAAACAATATGGTCTGCAGAGGTTAATTGGTCTGTATAGAAATATGGTAAAGCCATGTGTAATAATATGCCATGATATTTTGATGACCCGGACTTTGGTAACTGTGTGAAGCTTTACTTGCGTCGCACTCTTGTACTGAAGAATAGCTATGAGCTTTAGGCTGCATGATGCAAGCTATTACCTTTTTGCATGCAGCTTTAGCTCGCAGCCTGTAGCTGAATATTGTTCCGAAAGCACAAGAGTGCAACGCAAGTAAAGCTTCATAGTAATTCTTCTGCCGGGTAACAAACTATCTTTATTCATTACAAAAAATAACCGTTTATACTTTTAAATAAATCTTTTTCTTATCAAGAATATAACCGGCAGTCCAGCAAAACAACATCCAGCTTATAGCAAATAAAAGAGAGCCAATATAGTCGCCGATGGGCGCATAAATATGCTGGTAGATCCATTCAAAAAGTGAAAGGTCGCCAATCCGTATCATGTAAAGTATAATAACGCCAACCTCGGATAAAAGATAGATGGGCAGCGGGTTTCGGCCAAACACCTGGAAAAAATAAACGCTCTTTGTTTTGTTTTTAAAATCTATCCAGTAAATAATGCAGGCAAGTATCATACAGTCGAGGCCCACGGTGCGCATTACAAAAGAACTGGTCCATAATTTTTTATTGATCGGGAAACCAAGGTTCCACCAATAGGAGATAATGAAACAGATTACGCCTGCCATAAGCAGTTTTGCGAGTGCTTCGTAAGTGTTCCCTTTTTTCTGCAGAAAACTGCCCACCAGAAAACCGGCCACCACATTGCCAATAGAAGGAAAAGTGCTTAGCAAACCTTCAGGATCGAAAGGAAAACCTTCGCCCATATACAAATGCTTTTCGCCAATAAGCCAGGTATCTAATTTTAAACCGGCGTTGGCGTGTATGCTTAGCGGGTCGGGGGCATCACCAAAATACATCATTACCGGCCAGTAGAGTATAAGAAAGAGTACTGTAATAATTACAGTGGTTTTTGGTTTTAAGAAATAAAGCATAAGGGCCGCAGCACCGTAAGCAAGGGCAATACGTTGTAACACACCAAAAATCCTTGTTTCGGAAATGGGCGCGAAAATGATGTTATGGCTTTCATCCATTTTAAAAAACGGGAACCAGTACATTAAATAACCCAGCAGAAAAATAAGCAAAGTGCGTTTAAGGATTTTGCCCACTACCTGGCTGTTCGTCATGCCTTCCCACTTTTTCATTACAAAGCTCAGGGCATTACCTACCGCAAACATAAATGAAGGAAACACCAGATCAGTTGGCGTAAAGCCATTCCATGCAGCATGCTGCAATGGCGAAAAAGACGGGCTTCCACCGGGTGTGTTTACAATGATCATAAAGCAAATCGTCATGCCCCGGAATACATCGAGGGCAGTAAATCGTTGGGTAAGCGAAGTTGGCATGTTGGTTTTTTTGAGTCGCCGAATTTAGTTAATTCGTTGCAATAAAAGCAGTTGGTTTTCAATCCCTTTAAAATATTTCGAATTAGGGCAATTTTTGCATTATCTATTTTTCTAATATCATCTGCTGCCTTTTTTTCCTTTACTTTGCCCACTATCAAAAATTGATTTTTATGCCAAGAAGTTTTATTGCGGGTGTGGGGATGTACGTACCGGAAAATGTGGTTACCAACTTCGACCTTATGAAATACATGGACACCAACGACGAATGGATAGAATCGCATACAGGTATAAAAGAGCGGCGTTTTGCAAAGCGCCTTGGCGAAACCACCGCCACCATGGGTATAGAAGCCGCAAAAATGGCCATCGAAAATGCGGGTACTACCACTGACGATATTGACTTTATTATATTCGCTACCCTTTGCCCCGATTACAATTTCCCCGGTTGCGGCGTACTGGTGCAGCGTGCTATGAAGATGAAAGATATTGGTGCCCTCGATGTACGTAACCAGTGCAGCGGTTTTGTATATGCGTTAAGCGTAGGCGACCAGTTCATCCGCTCGGGCATGTATAAAAACATACTGGTGATTGGCAGCGAAAAACATTCCTACG
>JANXWM010000225.1 GCA_025351145.1 Chitinophagaceae bacterium | reverse complement strand
TCAATGCTGGCTTTCTTCAATAATACAAAAGAGGCGGGCTATGAGGGTGATGTAAGCACTTCAAAACCTGCAAAAACGCCTTTTATTACACTTCATGACAGCGATTTAAAACGTACACTTTCATTCATAAACCAGAAAGATACCGGAGGCTTAACCATCTCAGTAATGGGTGAATTAGACACTATACGCAAAACCTATATTTTAAACCGCGGTCAGTACACGTCTCCAACTGTAGAAGTAAAGCCTTCGGGTATTGCCTCCATACTTCCTTTTGATACAACCAAATATCCCCGCAACCGCCTTGGCCTTGCCATGTGGACGGTTGATAAAAATAACCCGCTAACTGCACGGGTTTTTGTTAACCAAATCTGGCAGGAATTTTTTGGCCGCGGCATTGTAAAAACTACCGGCGATTTTGGTATGCAGGGCGAACTGCCCACACATCCCGAATTGCTCGATTGGCTGGCTGTAGATTTTATGGAACATGGCTGGGATATTAAGCGCCTCGTTAAGCAAATCGTGCTCTCGTCCACCTACCGCCAGAGCGATGTGGTAACTCCTGAAAAACTGGAAAAAGACTCCGAAAATAAATACTTATCCCGTGGTCCGCGTTATCGTTTGCCTGCCGAATTTGTACGCGATATGGTTTTGGCAAGCAGCGGACTTTTGGTTCCTTCCATTGGCGGGCCAAGTGTAAAACCTTATCAGCCTTCGGGCCTATGGGAGGCTGCCACTTCTGGCCGTGGCGTGCTTGCCACTTATAAGCAGGATCATGGTGAAGACCTTTACCGGCGTGGTATGTACACTTTCATCAAGCTCACAGTACCGCCGCCTTCTATGACGATGTTCGATGCAAGCAACCGTGATCAATGCGAAGTAAAACGCTCCAAAACAAACACACCTTTGCAGGCGCTCATTATGATGAACGACCCAACCGTGCTTGAGGCTTCAAGGGTATTGGCGCAAAAAATACTGGAAAAACAAGCTCCTTCGCAGGATGAAATAACCACAGCATTCAGGCGCATTGTTTGCCGCCACCCAACGGAAACCGAATTAAAAATATTGACTGATTATTACAACGATCAGTTGCAGCAGTTTCAGCAGAAAAAACTTGATGCTTTAAAAACGCTGCAGGTAGGTGAATCGCCGTTAAATGAAAAAGAAAATACAGAGCAGTCGGCAGCCTTAATGAAAGTGATTGAAATGATCTATAACCTGGAAGAAAGTATTACGAAAACATAAGTCTGAACGGGGATTGTCTGAACCTGGATTTAGCAGGGTTTATTGGATGATGAGGATAAATAAGAGAGGCAATTTTTTAGCGCCGGGCTGAAAAATAAGTATTAAACATCGTTGCGTCGCACTCTTGTACTGCAAAACGGGTTTGAACTTTTGGCTTACCGGCTTGCAGTTTTTTAAGGGTGCAAATGGTGAGCCTGCAGATGCAAAGTGTTCCGAACGATGAAGTGATTGCGACGCAACAGACGACCCTATGAAAAACAAAAGCTGGTATTACACATTAGATTTAAAAACGATTTGAAAATACGATCATGCAAAAAGAAGTTTTTGAACATGGCTTGAACCTGAACCGCCGCAAATTTTTATCGCGGTTAAGTTTGGGCATTGGCAGTGTGGCGCTTGGTTCGCTGCTTATTCCGGATTTGTTCAGCGGCAATCCCGAAGATGCAATTATGGCTGGCTTGCCGCATTTTGCGCCCAAGGCCAAAAGGATTATTTATCTTTTTCAGAATGGTGCTCCGTCGCAGCTCGACCTGTTTGATTATAAACCCAAACTGCAGGAAATGTTTGGGCAGGATTTGCCCGAGTCTATCCGTATGGGCCAGCGGCTTACCGGCATGACGGCGAACCAGAAAAAATTTCCGTTGGCTGGTACTGTTTTTAAGTTTAATCAATACGGCCAATCACGGGCATGGATGAGTGAACTGCTGCCACATACTGCCAGTGTTGTTGATGACCTTTGCATCATAAAAACCATGTATACCGAGGCTATTAACCATGACCCGGCACTCACCTTTTTTCAAACAGGCGCACAGGTGGGCAACAGGCCAAGCATGGGGTCGTGGGTAAGTTATGGTTTGGGTACGGAGAATAAAAACCTGCCTGCATTTTGTGTGCTGTTATCGAAAGGGAAGGGCAACGGACAGGGAGTTTATTCAAAACTTTGGTCGAATGGGTTCCTGGATTCTTTTTACCAGGGGGTGCAGTTTAGCAGCGGAGAAAACCCGGTTTTATACCTCAATAATCCTGATGGTGTGGACAGAACTGACAGGAGGAATATGCTGGATAAACTTGCAGAATTAAACAATGAAAATTACAAAGCATTTGGTGACCCGGAAATAAACGCCAAAGTGCAGCAATATGAACTTGCATACCGCATGCAAACTGCTGTACCCGAAGTTACAGACCTTACCAAAGAACCAGAGTCTATTGTAAAAATGTATGGCCCCGATTGTTTAATACCGGGAACTTTTGCAGCCAATTGTTTGCTTGCAAGAAAGCTTAGTGAAAATGGTGTTCGGTTTGTGCAGTTGTACCACCAGGGTTGGGATGCTCATGGCGAATTGCCTTCGCAGATAAAAGGGCAATGCCAGGATGTAGACCAGGCAAGCGCTGCATTGATTACCGATCTGAAACAACGTGGCATGCTGGATGAAACTTTAGTGATTTGGGGCGGCGAATTTGGCCGCACCAATTATTGCCAGGGTACACTTACCAAAACTGACTATGGCCGCGATCATCATCCACGATGCTTTACTATCTGGATGGCAGGTGGTGGTGTAAAGCCGGGCGTTTACGGTGAAACAGATGAGTTTGGATATAACATTGCAAAAGACCCTGTACATGTACACGATTTTCATGCAACGGTTTTAAACCTGATGGGTTTGGATCATGAAAAATTAACTTTTAAACACCAGGGAAGAAGATACAGGTTAACAGATGTTTCGGGGAATGTGGTCAAGGGGATTATTACTTAGGAGCAATCTTACTTTCGCTGCTATTGCCGTATTAAGTTATGCAGTACAAGAGTGCGTCCCGATGAAACATACGGGATTAAGAACGCAAGGATGCCACCATGAAAAATAAATTGTTGGGTTCAAAAAAACTTTCGAATTTTTATACTTTACCTAATACATACATCGCTGTGAGCGTTGGTGTGGGGCTTCCACCTTTTTGTTCGAGGGTTATGGCAAAAGCCTGTGGATTAGAGATGTTTTTTAGTTTGCACAAACCATCGCAATTTTCGATAACGCCGGCATCAACGGGTTTGCCGTCTACGATTGCCCAAAGCTGGTACTGCTTATCCGAAGGGATTTGATCCATTCTCGTTTGAAGGAAGTAAACATCTTTTGTTTTGGCATTATAATACACAGCCGCAAGGTTATTTTCTTTGCCGGCTACTCCGCCCAGGGTAACCATTTTTACATCCGGGTTTTTTATAACTGACATGCTTTCTTCGAAACCGTTGAGTTTTGTACGAAATGCATCATTATTGGCTTGTAAGCTGTTTCTTTCAACAAGCAGAGCCTGGTATTTAGAACTTGCAGATTGATAGTTATTGTAGTAATAAAAGTTTAAAGCAGCACTTACCACAAGCAATATAATGGAGGCCGCTGCTACATATCTCCACATAGAAACCTGGCGCACTTTATTTGCATCTGAAGTTTGAAAAGGAAGAATTACAGCTTCTTTTTTATCGTCTTTTGTTTCAGGAGTAAATTCACCAGCAAGGGCCATCATTAATTTTTGCTTCATTTCGGCAGGAGGAGCAACTGCATTTTCGAAAGCCTTTTTTTCTATAAGAACAGCAAATTCATCAACAGCAGTTTTTACTTCTGGATATATATCGCAAAGCAATTCCAGCTCAACAGCTTCCTCATTACTGCACAAACCAAGCACATAGCTTTCAACTATTCCACTCTCTATATATGCTTTTGTATCCACTTTAATTTTTCACCAATTCTCGTAATTGCAATAATGCATTTCTTAACCGTGTCTTTACGGTTCCCAAAGGGATATTCAGCATTTTGGAAATTTCATCCTGCGTAAATCCTTCGAAATAAGACAGCTCTACCAAAATTTTATAGTCATCCTTTAAAGCATGTACAACTTTTCGCAATCCTATCTTATCGGTATTGGTAACGGTACTACCGGCACTATCATATACGTTCTCTGTAAGCTCCCGGTTTTGTTGGTTTTTTTGATAGCCCTTGCTGCGCAGCATATCGATAGAGGCATTGCGTGCAATATTCATCATCCAGGTAAACAAACGGCCCTTTGATGAATCATACGATTCGCATTGCCGCCATATTTTTACAAACACTTCCTGCAATACATCGCTGGCCATATCCCTATCAGGAACAATGGCCAGTATAATATTATATAGCGCACCGGAATAATTATCGTACAGGTAACTGAATGCATTTTGCCGGCGCTGCTTTAGCAACAACACCAATTCCTGCTCAGTATATTTAAGTACTTCCGGCATTGCCTGTAATCCTGTTAATTGTTTTTCTAAAATTTGTTACCCGGCTTTGTATTACTAATTAAGCTTTACTTGCGTCGCACTCTTGTACTGAATCAATTCTATTCAGCACCAGCATCCGGGTTTATTTTGTTGCTCTTGTTGCAAAGTTTGTAGTTAAGCAACTACATTTTGATAAGCAGCAGTATCCATCAGTGAATCCATATCATCAATATTGCTAACCTCCAACTTAATCATCCATCCATCGCCATAAGGATCGGTGTTTACAAGCTCAGGCTGTTTCTCCAGTAAGGGATTTATTTCAAGCACTTTACCATCAACGGGAAGAAAAAGATCACTTACTGTTTTCACAGCTTCCACTGTTCCAAACACTTCGTCTTTATTCAGTGTTTTACCCACAGAAGCAATATCCACATAAACAATATCGCCTAGTTCATGCTGGGCAAAATCGGTAATACCGATCAATGCAATATTGCCTTCAGTTAATTTTATCCACTCGTGGTCTTTTGTATATTTTACATCTGCAGGAAAGTTCATAGATCAAAGTTTAGTTTACAAATATGAAATAAAATATTTGATATAAAATGAATAATTAATTAAGCATTTTCATTTTAAAACGAACATCTTTCAGGGGCCTGTCGTTCTCGCCTTTTGCCACTGCGGCAATTTTATCAATCACTTCAAGACCTTTAATTACTTCGCCAAAAACGGTGTAATTCTGATCCAAAAAAGGAGTGCCGCCAATGGTTTTATAAATTTTTCTTTGCACATCGGAGAACGTAAAAGCAGGGTCGCTGCCTCTTATGTTACATTCTATCTGGTTCAGTTCAATATCATTTGATGGCTTGCCCTGAACTATATAAAACTGGCAATTGCTGCTGGCTTTTTCAGGGTTATTGGTTCTTGCTGCGGCAAGTGCACCTTTTTTATGAATGTACTTTGGCACAAACTCAGCAGGTATAGTACCTCCGGGCAAATCACCACCGCCAAGCATGGCCGTGCTGTCAGCATATTTGCTTTGCGGGTCTCCACCCTGTATCATGAAGCCTTCAATAACTCTGTGAAATAACAGGCTGTCGTAAGTGCCTTCTTTTACGAGCTTTATAAAATTATCACGATGGTTTGGAGTAGAATCGTAAAGCTTTATGATCATTGTTCCATAATCAGTAGTAACCTGTACCAGCCTGCTTTTTGGAATAGCGGCTTTTGGAGTGGTTGCAGTTTTGGGTTTTGCCTGGGGTGCAGGTTTAACCTGAGCAAAAGAACTGTGCAGTAAAAACAATGCTGCAATAATAAATGTGAATTGTTTCATGAATTGGTTTTTAAAATCCTTGTTTATCGAAGTAAAGCAAAATATGGTCCTTTAAAAAATTTTCCTGTTCAATTAACCCATTAACAGGCATATCCTTAACTTGTTTAAAATGCGGCCAGCCGTCTTCATCATTTCCTTCTAATACATAATATCCGCTTTGTGAGAGCACAGTGCAAACCGCAACGTGCATTAAATCCTGCTTTTGTTCTTTGGTAATTTTTTCGGCCATAAAATGTGTTTCCTGTATGCCGATCAAAAATAGGATGGCTTCCATATCGGGTTTTTTGCCAAAGCGTTCCATCAGCTTTGCTTCAAGGCCCCACCATCTTTGCTGTAAGTCATCTTTCGCACTGAACATGGCGCAAAAGTAAGGGAAGAAAAATGCATACATGTAGTAATGGATCAAACTTTTTGAACAAGACCGTAAGTCTATAAGCAGGAAAGACCGAAAGCCAGATAGTGGTTAAAGTATAGAAAGCTATGGAGCTTTCACGGTGTTCCTTCGCTTAGTGCTGCGCTTCGGTAAAAGCTGAGCAATGAATCCGAACGTACAAGAGTGCGACGCAAGGATGTTTAATGCATATTCTTCAGCCCGGCCCATAAAAATATTTACTTATAAACTTAGAGCCACTAACCTCAAACCTGAAACAACCCGCCCTCCTTATCTTTGCAAAAATTTGAATGCATGTTACAGGTAAATGTTTTAAGGCAAAGGACTGATTGGGTAAAAGAAAGATTGGGTGTAAAAAATTTTAAGCAACCAGAACTGGTTGATTCTATAATTGCGCTGGATGATGAACGCAAAAAATTACAGGCAGATTACGATACTACACAGTCGAGAATAAACAGTGCTTCAAAAGAGATTGGAAAGCTGATGGGGCAGGGCAAAAAAGAAGAAGCTGAAGAACAAAAACAACAGGTTACAGGTTTCAAGATTCGTATTGCTGGGTTAAGTGAACAAATGACGGAGGTTGAAAAAGAACTGCATGATAAATTGGTTCAACTTCCAAACCTTCCTGCGGAGCTTGTGCCACCTGGAAAAACTCCTGACGACAATGAAATTGTAAGAGAGGGCGGCACAATACCGCAACTGTATGATGGCGCTGTTCCGCACTGGGACCTGATTACAAAATACAACCTGGTTGACTTTGAAACGGGCTCAAAAGTTACCGGTCGTGGCTTTCCTTTTTATAAAGGCAAAGGCGCAAAGCTGCAGCGAGCCATGATTCAATATTTTTTGGATTATAATACAGCTGCAGGTTACACAGAATATATTCCGCCGTTTATGGTGAACGAAGCCAGCGCATACGGCACTGGCCAGTTGCCAGATAAAGAGGGGCAAATGTACCACGTGACCGAAGATGGGTTTTACTTAATACCAACTTCGGAAGTACCGCTTACAAATATTTACCGCGAAGAAATTTTAAAAGAAACCGACCTGCCAATAAAGATGACGGCTTACTCTCCATGCTTTCGCCGCGAGGCAGGAAGTTTTGGTAAAGATGTGCGCGGATTAAACCGTTTGCACCAGTTTGAAAAAGTGGAAGTGCTGCAGATTACGCATCCGGATAAAAGTTATGATGTGCTCGACGAAATGGTGCAGCACATTGAGAAGCTGGTGCAAAATCTCGAACTGCCTTACCGCATACTACGGCTTTGTGGCGGCGATATGGGCTTTACTAGTGCACTTACTTACGACTTTGAAGTTTACAGTGCGGCACAGCAGCGCTGGCTCGAAGTTAGCAGCGTAAGCAACATGGAAAGCTATCAAACCAACCGTCTCAAGTGCCGTTTTAAAGATGCAAATGGTAAAATGCAACTCACACACAGCCTTAATGGAAGTTCACTGGCGCTGCCACGCATTTTTGCAAGTTTGCTGGAGAATAATCAAACAGCCGATGGTATAAAACTGCCGCAGGTGCTGCACAAATATTTTGGTGCAGAAATAATAAATTAAGAATTTGAGCATACCATTTTTAAAGGCTTGTATAATGCAGGTCTTTTTTTATTTTGTACCAGCAGAAGAATATGAATTGAACCTCCGTTGCGTCGCACTCTTGTACTTTCTGATCATGACTCAGCAACAAAAACTAAACTGGAAGCGTTTCCCGCTTAACTTTATCTCTCAAATTACCCGAATGAAAAAAGTGTTTAAACGCATAGCTTATACCCTGCTTTTTATATTTATTTTTTTCAATATCATGTGCGCTTTCCAGGCTTATCATTTTACCAGGTTTTATGATAATGTAACCAAACAAAATCCACAGCAGATGGGTTTCTTAGACAAAACCAACGCCATACTTTTTGGTGTGCCCATGCCTAAAAGCAAGGTGGTTGATTCACTGCACATTCCGCATAGCAGCGAAACCATTACAACCCAGGACAACTTTAAATTAGCAAGCTGGTATGCACCGCACACAACCAAAGATTCAATAAAACCGAAAGGAACTATCATCATGTTTCATGGGCATGGCAGCAGCAGGAGCGGCATTATTACCGAAGCTGAATCTTTTTACAATTTGGGCTGGAATATTTTCATGATCGATTTTCGTGCCCACTGTGAAAGCTCCGGTAATGAATGTACAGTTGGGGTTAATGAAGCAAAAGATGTTGAAGCCGCATATAAATATGTTCAGGCGAAAGGCGAGAAGGATATTGTGCTGTATGGTATATCTATGGGCGCAGCAACCATTTCAAAAGCAATGAGTGATGATTCATCTTTGCAACCGCAAAAAATAATACTTGAAATGCCCTTTGGTACCATGCTTGGTGCAGCTGAAGGATTAATAAGAACCATGCATTTGCCTGATGAACCTTTGGGCGTTGAACTTACTTTTTGGGGTGGATTAGAAACAGGCAACTGGTCTTTCAATAACAACCCGGAAGAGTATGTAAAAAAGATACATTGCCCGGTATTGCTGCAGTGGGGCGAAGAAGATATTCGGGTAACACAAAAAGAAACAGATCATATTTATGCCAATCTTGGCACCACACAGAAAACACTTGTAAAATACCCGGATCGTGGCCACGAAAGCCTTTGTAAAAATGCCCACGAAAAATGGATGAATTCCGTAACGAAATTTTTAAACTAAGCCCTCATTTTTGAATGGTAATTTTTGTACCTATAGGTATAATACTGTACAATTCTTCCACATCAGCATTGTGCATGCTTATGCAGCCCTGTGTCCAGTTTTGATATTGATCCACCGCATAATCTTCATGCGGCCACACGCCGTGAATGCCAATGCCACCGCCTATTCCAGCGTTTTTGGGTATTAATCCATGTTCCTTTCTGTAATTAAATTTTGCGTAACTTTCTTTGGTGGGGTAATCGAGCATAATCATCCTGTCCCATTTTTCATGCACACGTTTGCTTACAATAGTAAAAGTTCCTTCGGGTGTTTTGCGGTCGCCTTCCATCATCTTATCGCCAAGGTTATTATTGCCAAATACAACGGGGTATGTAACCAGCCATCCATCGGCATCGTACACGCTCAATTCAAATTTGCTTTTATCAACCACAATGTAGTAAGTAGGCTGCGAAAGGTCTTTAAAATCAAATGAAGTAATAACCGTAAACAGCATTGCCAAACCGGCAATAACCCTGAGTTGTTTCATGACAGAAAAATTTTATGATGCTTTAAAAAATCCAGCAGGCGTAAAATTTTTCAATAAATGGAGAAGATTTTTATAAGAACGAAGAAACGTTGATTACATTATGCAGGCAGCATAAAAATTTAATTAAAAAATTTTTTGAACCCGGCAGGGAATCGTCTATGAAGCTTTACTTGCGTCGCACACTTGTACTGTAAAATGGCTATGAGCTTTTGGCTGCACCTGCAAGTTTTCGCGTATTTGCGTGCAGCGTGCAGCGTGCAGCCTGAAGCTGAATAATGTTCCGAACGTACAAGAGTGCGACGCAACAAAAGCCAAATTCATGTTCAGGTGTTTGGTACCAAAACATTTTTTACTTATTGCTCAAACTCGTAGCCAATATCTTTTCGGTAATACATGCCATCAAAATGAATTTGCTCCAGTACCGCTTTTGATTTTTGCACGGCATCGGTAATGTTTTCGCCAAAAGAGGTTACCGCCAAAACCCGTCCGCCATTGGTTACAACTGATTCGTTTACCTGTTTTGTGCCTGCATGAAAAACAATTGAATCCTGCGTTATTTTTAAATTACTGAGCCCGGTTATTTCGATATTCTTTTTATAATCACCTGGATAACCGCCGCTAACTGCAACCACCGTTGCGCATGTCCTTTCATCGAAAGTTATATTTATTTTATGGAGCTCGGAATGGTGTGTTGCTAAAAATAATTCTACCAGGTCATTCTTTAAAAGCGGCATTACCACTTCGGTTTCCGGGTCGCCCAGGCGGCAGTTGTATTCTATGGTGAAGGGCTCGCCATTTACGTTGATCAACCCAAAGAAAACAAAGCCGTGATAGTTGATATTTTCTTTTGCCAATCCATTGATTGTTGGTTCTATAATGCGATTGATGGCTTTCTGCATAAAAGTTCCTTCTACGAAAGGCACGGGGCTTACACAGCCCATACCGCCTGTGTTTAAGCCGGTATCGCCTTCGCCGATTCTTTTATAATCTTTTGCGTGACCGATGATCTTGTATTCCTTACCATCGGTTAAAACAAAAACACTTGCTTCAATGCCATCAAGAAACTGCTCTATCACAACTCTCGAAGATGCATCGCCAAACTGTTTGTTTACAATCATTTCTTCAAACACCTGCAGTGCTTCATCGTGCGTGGTGCAAATCACTACGCCTTTACCTGCGGCCAGTCCGTCAGCTTTTAAAACGATGGGCAAAGAATGTTGAGCAATATATTGTTTGCCTGCTGAAAAATTAGTTGCATCAAACTCTGCATAAGCTGCCGTGGGAATATTATGGCGTTGCATAAATTTTTTAGAAAAGGCCTTGCTTCCTTCCAGTTGTGCGCCATAAGCAGATGGGCCTATGACAATAATGTTTTTCAATGCTTCATCTTGCTGATAAAAATCATAAACCCCTTTCACCAATGGGTCTTCCGGCCCAACTACAACCATGGCTATATTATTTTCGAGGCAGCATTTTTTCTGTGCTTCAAAATCGTTTACAGAAATATTTACATTGGTTCCATATTGCGCTGTGCCTGCATTACCCGGTGCAATAAATAACTGCGTGCAAAATTTGCTTTGTACCATCTTCCATGAGAGGGCGTGTTCCCTGCCGCCGGAACCCAATAAAAGAATATTCATTATGTATATTTTGAAGCGGCGAAAGTAAATCCGTTTTTACAATTAAGCTACTGCTATTTAGAATTTATCTGTATTTTGAACCTTTAAACGCAGCATAAACCTCAATCACTCCAAAGAAAATCTTTTGTATGAATCAAACTGTTGTAAAAAAAGGACATCCACGCGGCTTGTATGTTTTGTTCTTTACCGAGATGTGGGAACGTTTTGGTTATTATCTTATAGTAGGCATACTGCTGCTGTATCTAAAAGACACTACAGCAAATGGCGGCAAAGGAATGGATCTCTCTACCGGTGTTGATATTGTGGGTACTTATGTTGCATTGGTTTACCTCACGCCTTTTATCGGCGGACTTATTGCCGACAGGTATTGGGGATACATTAAATCTATTTATGTAGGCGGTTCTCTAATGGCACTTGGTTATTTTCTTTTAGCCATCCCAGGCAGCAATACGTTATTGTATGTTGCGTTGCTTTGTGTTATCGTTGGCAATGGTTTTTTTAAACCCAACATCAGTGTATTGCTTGGCAACCTGTACAATAAAGATGAATTAAGGGCTAAAAAAGATGTGGCCTACAATATCTTTTATATGGGCGTTAATATTGGCGCATTCATTTGCAATTTCGTGGCAGCTTACCTGCGCATTAATTATAGCTGGGGCTATGCTTTTGCTGCGGCAGGTGTAGGTATGGTGCTGGGGCTCATCATTTTTTCCAGCGGACTTAAACATGTAAGGAGCGCCAATATTATTAAGCCTGCCAATAAGGATGATATGCCTGTTTCAAAGATTGCTTTGTATGTATTTCTTCCCGCTGCTATTGCAGGTGCTATTGGCTGGTTTATTCCAGGCAACCTCATCGGTTCCGACTCAAACGATGCATTTGTTTTTGCAAGCGTACCCATTGTTATCTTTTATTTCAGCCTGTGGTACCGTGCAAAAGGGTTCGATAAAAAAAGGCTCGGCACACTGCTTACCATATTTGGTGTGGCCATTATTTTCTGGAACATTTATAACCAGAATGCAACGGCTTTAACTATTTGGGCCGACAGTTATACCAACCGCGAAACATCGCCAATTGTAGAAAAAGTGTTGAAGCCTTTCGGGTTCCTGCAAACCGTGAATACAAAACCACAGGAAGTGCCTGTTTTAGATCAGCAGTTCAGGGCGCAAAGAGGGCCTGATGGAAAAGTATTAACACAAACGGGCAATGATCCTTACCTGCAGAATTTACCAAAAGATCAATGGCCAAAAGATGGCGAGGATATGAAACTTATTTCAACAGAAATATACCAATCCATCAACCCGTTTTGGATCATTGTGCTCACGCCTGTGATCGTTGGTTTCTTCGGTTTTCTTATGGGACGAAAAAAAGAAATGTCAACACCCAGCAAATTTGCATGGGGTACTATCATTGCAGGGATGTCTTCATTGGTAATGGTTTTTGCCTGTCTCTCAACAGATATTTATCACGATAAAGTTTCCAGTGCATGGATATTTTTCAGCTATGGTGTATTCACTATCAGCGAATTATTTATGAGCCCTGTAGGCTTATCACTTGTTTCAAAAGTAGCGCCGCGAAGGTTCACCGCATTAATGATGGGTGGCTGGTTCCTTACCACTTCATTGGGTGGAAAAATCTCCGGCATACTCGCAGGTTTCTGGGACCAGTTCGATAACAAAGCCGTGTTCTTCGGCATAAGTGTAGTGGCCGCAGTTGTTGCCGGTTTACTATTATTCCCACTAACCAAAAAATTAAACAAAGTGGTAGAAGAAGCTTCTGCCATGAACGATTGATTATGCTCATTCCTTATACAAAAGAAGCGGTGCAATGCATCGCTTTTTTTATGTAGATCTTAATACATTTTTTGGACCGGACATCAGTATTTCATAGCATCACCTCTTGCGTCGCACTCTTGTACGTTAGGAACATTATTCAGCTACAGGCTGCAAGCCTTAAGCTTCATGCAAAAAACACAAGAGCTTGCAGCGTGCAGCCAAAAGCCCAAGCCATTTCAACAGTACAAGAGTGCGACGCAACAAAAGCTCAATTCATATTCTTTAGTCCGGCTCAAAATTATTTCTTCCAAACTGTATAGCAACGGGCAAGCAAAGGCAGTAAAATAATTAGTGAAAAACTGTAGCTGCTGTGCGTAAAATGGAATATGGTAAATGTAAAAAGCAAAACATAAAAAGGATAAAGAAAAGTGAGTACGCCAAACATTACACTATCGTAATGTATGTCTTTTTTGGTGAGCGGATGTACTACTCTTTTTACAATAGAATATAAAGGAATGTTGAACAACACCCCCAGTAGAGCAGGCAAAGAAATAGCCAGTCGCAGCAATGCTTTCAACTGTTTAAAGTCTTGACGAATATGATACAAACGTGTTAACACGCCGGCTGTTTCTTTATTTATTTTGTTGATTGCTTCACCATCTGCAATGTTTGAATGAACCACCTCTTTGCCGAAAATGTTTCCAAAATTCATTTCAATTTTTTTGCCAAAAGAAAAGAACGAATTGTAGCGCAGCCACACGGGCAAAACTTTCGCATCAATACCCTGTTGCCAGCAACTGAGCAGTATGCGCGGCGCCCCTTTTTTAAGCGGCAGCAAAGTGGTTTGATAATCGCACTGGCCTTCTACAAAAATGAGCACGATACCATTTGCTTTTAATACTCCAACCGAGCGGTCGAATGTTTGCTGGTTCAGCGAAAGTTTTTCTTTGCCATCCCTTATACGGAAGATAGGCATCATATTCAGTTGCTCTAAAACACCACGGGCCCAGCGTTTACGAAATACATCACCACGTGTAATAAAATGTACCGGCTGCTGCATATAAGCACCAATTATTATGGCATCAAAAAAAGAGTTGGGGTGATGGGCTGCAATAATCAGCGGCCCTTTTGCAGCAAGCTGCTGAGGATTATACACAGCAACCTTTTTACAAAAGATTTTTAGCGAGAGCCGCACCCAAATTTTAATAAACCCGTAAAACAATTGCTGCATATAAAAAATGAATACACTAAAAATAAGGAGTAAAAAAACAAATGCGTTACATTTAAAACTTAAACCAATCTGCATGAGTGATAAAAAAGTATTTCAGCCATTTGTTGCGCCGGAAATTGACATGAAAGAGTTTACCCTTAAAGCCGTTGTAGTTGGCTGTTTAATGGGTTGCTTGTTTGGTGCGGCCTCTGTGTACCTGGCATTAAAGGCGGGGCTTACCGTAAGTGCATCTATACCAATTGCTGTAATTGCCATAACTCTTGGCAAAAGATTTTTACGTACAACGATCTTAGAAAATAATATCATTCAAACTACAGGTTCTGCCAGTGAAAGTATTGCCAGCGGAGTTGCCTTTACCTTACCCGGGTTTTTATTTCTTTCCATGGGAGAAAATGGTGAAAGTGTGGGGGTAGATTATTTTAAATACATCACCATTTTAGTGCTCGCCATTTTTGGTGGTTTACTTGGAACATTAATGATGATCCCTTTGCGGCGATCTTTAATTGTAAAAGAACACGATACACTTCCTTACCCCGAAGGCACAGCCTGTGCTTCAGTTTTAAAGGCCGGAGAAAAAGGCGGTGAAGTTGCCAAAGTTGCATTTCTTGGTGTTGCCATTTCTATGGGTTATGCTTTTTTACAAAGGATATTCCACGTGATCGCTGAAGTGCCTGCATATACAACGGCGCTTACAAATAAGTATTTGCCGGCAGCTAAAATAAGTGGTGAAATAACACCCGAATATTTAGGGGTGGGTTATATTATCGGCGTGCGTATTGCTGGTACGCTGGTAGCTGGTGGTGTGCTGAGCTGGCTGGTGTTTAACCCCTTAGTGGCAACACTTATCCAGGACCAGACGATGATCGCCACACAGCTTGTAAAACTTGGTTACCTGAAAGATGTTTTAACTGCAGGTGGCCCCGGTGGGTGGGATCCAATTTCGCACCAGTTCGCTGATACAGCCACCGCAGTTTACCGTGCATATATAAGGCAGGTTGGCGCGGGTGCTGTTGCAGCGGGTGGCTTTATTACTTTATTAAAAACCATCCCCACCATCATTTCCTCTTTTAAAGAAAGTATTGGTTCATTAAAAGATAAGGCTTCAGGAAAAGCAGTACTGCGTACTGATAAAGACATGAATTTAAAAGTGGTTTTATTCGGCAGCATCGGGCTTGTATTATTAATGGCTTTTATTCCCATGATACCGGGCGACAGCGTGATAAGCAAATTATTTCTTGGTTTACTCGTAGTGATATTCGGTGCTTTCTTTGTAACCGTATCATCAAGAATTGTTGGCATTATCGGTTCGAGCAACAACCCCATCAGCGGAATGACGATTGCAACCGTAATGGCTACCTGCCTTGTATTTATTGGTATTGGATGGACAGGTAAAAATTATGAACCAATGGTATTGGTTGTTGGCGGAATGATCTGTATTGCAGCCGCTAACGCTGGTGCTACTTCGCAGGATTTAAAAACAGGCTACATCATTGGTGCCACGCCACGTAACCAGCAACTGGCATTGTTTATTGGCGCCATTGTTTCTTCCATCGTTATTGGTTTAACTGTAAAAATATTAGACACACCAACTGCCGAAATGCTGAAGCAGGGCTACACGCATGCAATCGGTACAGACAAATTTCCCGGTCCGCAGGCTACATTAATGGCTACGCTTATTAAAGGAATTTTATCTTTCAATCTCGACTGGCAGTTTGTGTTTGTAGGTGTTGCTCTTGCTGTGGTAATGGAATTGTGCGGCGTAAACTCACTGAGCTTTGCAGTGGGTGCTTATCTTCCTTTGAGTACAACACTTCCCATTTTTGCTGGAGGAGCTATCCGTGGCTTGGTTGACAGAAGAAAAAAGAAAAAAGGGGAAGTTGTTGAAGAGGATGACCTTGGAAAAGGCAATTTATTTGCAACAGGTCTTGTTGCGGGTGGTGCACTTGCCGGGGTTGCTGTTGCGTTGCTTACTGCAGGCAGCGAGAACATTGCCAAAAGCTTAGAAACGGTAAATCTCGAAGGCAACCTTGAGCAATTATTGTCGCCGGGCATCTATCAATTATTGGGTGTTGGATTATTTGTTACACTCGGGATAATTTTATACCGAACGGCTATGAAAAAAAGGCCATCTATTTTGGAAGAGTAAAAAATTAATTTTTAGCGCTGTTGCTTTTCAGTCTGTTTATAATTGTAATTATCCCGTTTGTTCCAAGGATGATAATGAATGGCAACACCGGCATAATAAAGCGGTTGCTCCAGTCATCGCAGGTTAGCAATACACTTAAAGTGAAGAAAAAAATAATGGCAAATGCATATAAAGTAAATGCACCATTGCTTCGCCAAAACCTAAGCAACCCAATGAATGCAAAAAAATATAACGGGTAAAAAAAACACATCAAAAGCTGGTTATGCA
>JANXWM010000222.1 GCA_025351145.1 Chitinophagaceae bacterium | reverse complement strand
TGGGCGGACTTGATGACCGTATTAAATGCGCCGTTTGTGTTGGGTTTATGACGACATGGAAAGATTTTTTACTGCATAAGTCTTTTACACATACCTGGATGACGTATGTTCCCCTGTTGCCAAATGAACTTGATTTCCCAGAGATACTTGGTCTGCGTGCGCCACTGGCAACACTTGTTTTGGACGATGAAAATGATGATCTGTATACTCCGGCAGAAATGAAACATGCAGATAAAATTTTAAGTGAAGTGTATGCAAAAGCAGGTGCTTCAAACAAGTACAAGTGTTCTTATTATCCGGGTCCGCATAAGTTTGATAAAGCCATGCAGGCCGAAGCTTTTAACTGGTTTGATAAATGGCTGAAAGACTGAACCATGCTGCATATTATTATGCAGTACAAGAGTGCGACGCAAGGAACGATCAATAGTAATTCCTTAGATTGGCTCATAAAATATTGTATTTAAAAAATCAACTGAATAAAAATAAAATCAATGAAAAGTAACCGCAGAAATTTTATAAAATATTCTGGCCTTACCGGAATAAGTTTAGCAGGTGCAGGCATGATCAGCAGTTATGGCGCCGGCAAAACCGCTGAAGAATTAACGCATGGAAATAAACCACACAAGCAACTGTTTAATATGAGCGGTTATGCTGCCCCAAAATTAGAAACAGTGCGCATTGGTTTTATTGGTTTGGGCAACCGTGGGCCCGCTGCTGTAGAACGAATGAAAATTATTGAAGGTGTTGATATAAAAGGATTGTGTGATAAACAACCCGATAAAATAACTGCTGTAAAACAAAAGCTTGAAGGTTCTGCGCATCGTCCGGAAATTTATACCGGCAACGAAGATGCATGGAAAAAAATGTGCGACCGCACAGATATTGATCTCATTTATATCGCTACTCCCTGGAGCCTGCACACGCCCATGGCTGTGTATGCAATGAACCACGGCAAGCATGTGTGCGTAGAAGTGCCTGCCGCCAAAACAATTGATGAATGCTGGCAGTTGGTGGAAACATCTGAACGCACAAAAAAGCATTGCATGATGCTGGAAAATTGCTGCTACGATTTCTTTGAACTGCTTACGCTTAACATGAACAGGCAGGGTTTGTTTGGCGATATGGTGCATGTAGAAGGTGCTTACATTCACACATTGCTGGAAAGTAATTTTTCCAAAACAAACTATTCTGATATGTGGCGGCTTAAAGAAAATTTACGCAACGGAAATTTATATCCCACACATGGCCTGGGCCCTATAGCGCAGGCTTTAAATATTAACCGCGGCGATAAAATGGATTATCTCGTATCGCTTTCCAGCAACGATTTTCAGATGGGTGCCATGGCTAATGAATTGGCCGCAAAAGATGATTTTTATAAGCCGTATGCCGGTAAAACTTTCCGCGGGAATATGAACACTACGGCTATAAAAACGGCGCTTGGCCGCACTATAATGCTGCAGCACGATGTTACTTCGCCTAATGTTTATTCGCGTATCCATAAGATCAGCGGCACCAAAGGATCGGCTTTAAAATATCCCGAACCCGGTAAAATTGCATTCGGCCACGAAGGCTGGATAAGCGACGAAGAATATAAAAAACTGGAAGAAAAATACCAGCCGCCCATCGTTAAGAAAATTGGTGAAATGGCTAAGCAGGTGGGTGGTCATGGTGGCATGGATTTCTTGATGGACTGGCGCACCATCGATTGCCTGCGCAACGGTTTGCCCCTCGACGAAGATGTGTACGATGCTGCGCTCTGGAGCTCCATAGCACCGTTAACCGAATGGAGTGTGGCCAACCGTTCCAACTCCATTGATGTGCCGGATTTTACAGGCGGTTCGTGGAAAACAAATGCGCCGGTCGATATTACCATGGAAAAAGGCGGCACTACAAAAGTGATGATGTAAAAAAAAATTTTTGAGCCGGGCAGAAGTATTCCATAGCATCGCCTCTTGCATCGCACTCTTGTACGTTCGGATCAATAATGAGCAATGAAACCACAAAGAACACAAAGAAAACTTAGCGCACTTTGTGGGTAGTTTCCAAAACAAAAATGAAGATCAGTATTTATAATAATCCATCCGAAATCGGCAAAGCCGCGGGCATTGCAGCAGCTCAATTAATCCGCAAAGCCATTGAAGAAAAAGGCTGTGCAAATATTATTCTCGCAACAGGCACAAGCCAGTTCGAAACATTAAATCAATTGATTGCCCAAGAAGGGATTGACTGGAGCAACGTGGTAATGTTTCACCTCGACGAATACATTGGTTTACCCATTACTCATCCGGCGAGTTTTAGAAAATATTTACAGGAAAGGGTTCTATCGAAACTGCCGCAATTAAAAGCTGCATATTTAATAAACGGCGAAACAGATGCGCAGGCAGAATGTGAAAGAATTGGTTCACTCATTTCAAAAAATCCTATAGATGTGGCACTCGTTGGCATTGGTGAAAACGGACATCTTGCCTTTAACGATCCGCCCGCCGATTTTGAAACAGAGCAACCCTATATCATTGTTGAATTAGACGAAGCATGCCGTAAACAGCAACTGGGCGAAGGTTGGTTTAATTATTTTGAAGAAGTGCCAAAACAGGCTATCAGCATGTCTGTAAAACAAATATTAAAATCAAAACATATTATTTGTTCTGTACTGGATGAACGAAAAGCATTGGCGGTAAAAAACAGTTTGGAACAATCAATAAGCAATCTATATCCGGCAACCATTTTGCAGCAGCATCCAGACTGCACATGCTATCTTGATCAATTTTCTTCGGCACTTCTTTCGCAAAAAACAATTGCATGAACCAGCAGCGGTTAAAAATATTTAATGGAAAAATTATTACGCCGGATAAAATATTTGATGGCGGTTCTGTTCTTATTACCGGCGGTACCATTACTGCTGTAAGTGAAACGGATATTGAGTTTGAAGGTGCTATTGAAATAAATGCCAATGGCAAATATGTTTCTCCGGGCTTTATAGATATTCATGTTCATGGCGGCGGCGGGCACGATTTTATGGACGGCACCGAAACTGCTTTTCTTAAAATTGCTGAAACGCATGCACGGTATGGCACTACGTCCATGCTGCCAACAACTTTGTCGGCCAGCAAAGAAGAGATATTGCAAACGCTTGCTGTGTATGAAGATGCCAACAGGAACAATATCAATGGCGCACAATTTCTGGGCATGCACCTCGAAGGCCCATACTTATCCATGAACCAACGCGGTGCACAGGATCCAAAATATATCAGAGATCCAGACCCCGGAGAGTACAAAGAAATATTAGCAAATTCATCTTCCATTAAACGCTGGAGCGCTGCACCTGAATTAAAAGGTGCACTTGAATTTGCACGCTATATTAAATCGAAAGGCGTACTGCCTGCATTGGCACATACAGATGCTATTTATGAAGAAGCAGCCGAAGCATTTGAGAATGGTTACACACTCGCCACGCATTTTTATTCAGCCATGTCTGGCGTTACAAGAAGAAACGCTTACCGTTATGCCGGCGTAGTTGAAGCTGCTTATCTCATTGATGAAATGGATGTAGAAATTATTGCAGACGGCATCCATCTTCCTGCGCCGTTATTAAAACTTGTGTATAAAATAAAGGGAGTTGACAGAACAGCATTGATTACCGATGCCATGCGTGCTGCTGGTATGCCCGAAGGCGAAAGTATATTGGGGAGCCTGCACAATGGTTTAAAAGTAATTGTAGAAGATGGTATTGCAAAACTGCCCGACCGCAGTTCTTTTGCAGGCAGCGTTGCAACCGCTGACCGTTTAGTAAGGAGCATGATAAATATGGCAGGCATTCCTTTAATTGATGCCGTGAAAATGATCACTGCAACCCCTGCGCGTATCTTAAATGTGTTAGATAAAAAAGGAACATTGGTAAAAGATAAAGATGCTGACATCGTAATTTTTGATGATAACATCAATATTGAAATGAATATGGTAAAAGGAAGGATTATTATGAACCGGGCATTAGAACAATAATGATCGTCCCTTGCGTCGCACACTTGTACGTTTTATCCATTGCTGAACAAAATTCCCGGTATCACTAATTTATCCCTTGGAGAGTATAATTGCCGCCCGGGCAGTGGTGCAAAACCAACAATTATAGATTTAACCCAAATTTTGCAGCAGGCTGTATTGGCTGTTAAAAGCTCAGATGTATTCTTAAGTACAAGTGTGCGACGCAAGGAACGGTGCTCAAAGAACCGCTGTTGGGCTAAAAAAATCTCTACTGCAAAATGTGGGTTTAAGAAAACTGTATATTTTGATATTCTTAACTTTGCGTTTATGCAAGGCAAAAGTGTGCGACAAGTTTCCGAGTTCAATAATGAACTAAAGTTGAAGGGTTTCAAGGTGTTTCAAATTGAAGCTGACGGAAGCGCCACAAAGACTTATAGCAGAAAGGATTTTTATAAAGTATGTTTAACCACGGGAATAAGTAAGATCCATTATGCTGATAGAAGTTTTGAGCAGGAAGGCACTATTTTGTTTTTTGGTAATCCGCACATTCCCTACTCCTGGGAGACAATTTCCACTACTTATGCAGGCTATACAGTCCTTTTTTCCGAAGACTTTTTTAAAGCATCCGATCGTTCTGAAAGCCTGCAAAATTCTCCTTTATTTAAGATAGGCGGTACACCTGTGTTGAAGATTGATGAGCAGCAGCGGGAGTTTCTAAACACCATTTTTTGTAAGATGATAGAGGAGCAAAAGAGCGACTATATCTATAAAGATGATCTCATACGTAATTACATCAACCTTATTATTCACGAAGCATTTAAACTGCAACCTTCGGAACACTACGATCAACATACAAACGCTGCATCACGCCTTACTTCTGTTTTCTTTGAACTCTTAGAAAGGCAGTTCCCTGTAGAAAGTTCAGAAAATCCCTTGAGACTGAAAACAGCACAAGATTATGCAAAGCACCTCAATGTGCATGTTAACTACCTGAACCGTGCGGTAAAGGAAGTAACAGGCAAGCCTACTACTGCTCATATCACCGAAAGAATTGTCAGCGAAGCCAAAGCCCTTTTACTCCATACCGGCTGGAACATTGCCGATATTGCCTATGCACTTGGCTTTGAATACACTACTTACTTTAACAACTTCTTCAAAAGACTAACAGGAACAAACCCGAAAGCATTACGAATGCAGGAAGTTTGAAATTCTTAATGATTGGTTTGATAATCGTTACCAGCGGGCTTAATTATTATGAGACCTTTGTGGTATGGTACCAAATCAGCATAGCAAAGACATTTTTGATCGGCTACGAAGCGGGGAAACCATTGCGTCCAATAATGCCGAAGCCTACAAATTGCGGGAGGCTTCTTTTGCTACAAAAAAATTATTGGTTCAGCTAAATAACGCTTCTGATGCGACAGAAATCAGGGACTTATTAAGTCAAATCACAGGTTCAGAAATTGATGAAAGCGTTGCTGTATTTACACCCTTGTATATCAATTACGGGAAGCATACCAAAATCGGTAAAAACGTATTTATAAACTTTGATTGTGTATTCCTTGATTTGGGTGGAATTACCATTGAAGACAATGTATTAATTGCCCCTAAAGTCAGCCTTTTATCCGAAGGGCATCCGGTTAACCCCAACGAAAGACAATCACTTGTTCCCGGACATATTCACATTAAAAAAAATGCATGGATTGGTGCAGGTGCAACGATACTGCCCGGAGTAACCATTGGTGAAAATGCTGTGGTAGCAGCAGGAGCAATGGTTTCTAAAGATGTTCCGGCAAATACTATTGTAGGCGGCATACCGGCAAAGCATATTAAAAACATCTATACTCAACAAGGAATAAAAGAGCGATTTTGATTTTCATTAACCGGGCGACAGTAAAACCTTGAACTGTTGTTGCGTCGCACTCTTGTACTTTCTGTTCGTAATTGAGCAAAGTAGAAAAGTTACTAATTTATCCCTTACAAGTATAAATCAAAAGAGCATTATGAAACCAGTATTCACATTCTTAGCCTTGTTAATCTGCATCCAGCTTTTTGCCTGCTTCAATAGGAGTAGTGCTATCACAAGTAGTCCTGATAATGTTTTAAATACAGACAGTATGAAACTTAAAATAACAATTGGCGCAAATACTTTCACTGCCACGCTGTATAACAATTCTACAGTAACTGCATTCAAGGCAAAGTTGCCTATCAGCATCAATATGAATGAGCTAAATGGTAACGAAAAGCATTTTGATTTGCCGGATAATCTACCCACTAATGCTTCAAACC
>JANXWM010000209.1 GCA_025351145.1 Chitinophagaceae bacterium | reverse complement strand
AGCGGGTTGAAAGTTCCAAATTCTTTTTTGTTTCCTGCTAATATCATGTGTCATCGTCCCTTGCGTCGCACCCTTGTACGTTCAGATTATGCTTCAGCTTTTACCACAGCGAAGATCGAAGCGAAAGGATTTGGCCAGCTACCAATACCAGTTCAAAAATTATTTATTAGGTTTCAATTTTTATATATTGCATTTAATTAAAAACCTGCCGAAATGCACTTTAGAAAAACAAAAACCCTTTACTTTTTTCTTTCATGGTTGTTTATAATTTCAAACTCAAAAGTACAGGCACAAAAAGATACTGTTTATTTCGATAGTGAATGGTCTATCTGCGAAAAGCCTGTAGCGGAATATTACCGGGTTACAAAACTTCAGCGTGAATCTGTTATTTCTTATTCTGATACAGTGTCTGATTTTTACATTAATGGAATGGCTCTAATGAATGGGCGATATATTGATGGTCAGAAACAAGGCGACTTCATATTTTATAATCCAACCGGTAAAATTTACAAAAGGGGACTTTATGATAATAATGAAATGAAAGGTATTTGGAGTTACTACGATTCAAACGGGGTATTAAAAGCTGAGTTTAACTGCTATAGTTCTGTAGATTTTACACCTGTTTTAATAATTAATAATGCTGGAGATACCCTGCTGAAAAACAGTAACGGTAAATTTATTTTTAATGCACAAAAAGATTTACCTGGAATCTTTCCGCCGTCATGTACTTATACTGTGGAAGGTGAGGTAAAAAACGGAATGAGAGACGGGGAATTTATTTATTCAGATAATTTTGATGGTAAAGGCTTAAAGTTTACTGAAGTTTATAAAAATGGGGAATTTAAAAGAGGTAAAGATGATACATATTCAAAGGGTTCTCTTACTGTTTTTAAGCCCTTTGGTTTCCTGAATTTAGTGGACCTGCGCTTTGAACGGATAGATAACTTTGACCACTCGAATATGGTTTTTGGTTTCGGTGATGAAGGTGATCAAAAAGTAATTAATTTTCTTCTTAACAACGAAATACCTGAATTCAAATCTCAATCGGAATCTTATGATAATAACACAAAAGACTTTTATAATATAATCGGGACTGTGATACGGAAATACACGGATATTAAAGGAGCAAAAAATATAAGTTACTCTTATCCACCAAATCCAGTGACGAGCACACTTTTAGCTTTTTCTACTACCCCTGAACATATTAATAAACTTGCCAAAATTGAAGCTGATGCAACGATTACAATAGACACTTCCGGGTATGTTGTGAATTCAAGTTTTGCCGGAAATCTCCCTAAAAATGAAATAGATGAAATCAATTATTATCTGTCAAGGCTTTCAGGACTGATGTACAATGAGCAAGGTGGTGAAAGGGTTTTCTCAAACGTAACTGTAAAGATTTCAACAATCATCGATACTGTAAAAGGCAATAATGAAACCAATTCAATCTATTACAAATGTATTGCTTCAAATGGCGAAAATACTGATGCTGCTTCTAGTTTAAATCAATTATCTAACCCTGTTACCGATAAGGTACAGATCGAGGCTAAATTCCCCGGTGGCACGGCAGCATGGTAAAAATATCTGGAAAAAAACCTTAACTCCAATGTGCCTGTTCAAAATCATGCACCTAATGGAATTTATACAGTGGTGGTTAGTTTCCTGGTAGACAAAAACGGGAAAATTTCAGAAGTTGAAGCGCTTAATGATCCGGGTTATGGGTCGGCCGAGGAAGCAGTTAGAGTTATTAAAAAAGGCCCCGACTGGACACCTGCCGTGCAAGATGGGAAAAATGTTATTTACAGGCAAAAGCAATCTATTAGTTTTATGGTTTCAGGAGGCTGATTTTAATAACCGCTAATTCATAACATTCCTCTTAAACCACTCTTCCTGCGAGCGGGCAGATTGTTCCAGAGAAACTTTCCCTGCAAGTTTTTCCTGCGCATTTTTTAAAGCCATACCAATCATCGGGTGCTGCACAGGTTCATTTTGCTGCAGGCCCATTTTTTGCATTACTTCAATAATCCTTGCACCACCGAAATACTGAAATAAAGTATCTTCTAAAGATGAAAAAACTTTTATCTCTTCCAGCTTTAGTGAAGTATATAATGCTTCTTCTTTTTCGCGCAGCGGGTAATGCTCTGCAAATATTACCGGGTTATTATTAATGAAGTGGGAAGCGGCTTCGCGGTATAAAATTATGGTTGCATTTACTGCATTTTGTTCTGTAAAATATTCCTGCAACTGTTGTTGTGTTTCTTCGAACCAGGCAATAAAAACGGTGGCTGCGGTTGTATGCTGCGCCTGCAGGCATGCATGCCATTTGGCTGCCTGATGCATAAAAACAGTATCGGTTATTTTGATCGTTTCTTTCTTTTTTGAGAACAGGGACATAGCAAAAGTTTATGAGTTGTAAATGTAAAGCATTGTATTGCTGATCAGCAAAGTTTCCGAACGTACAAGTGTGCGACGCAACGGATGCTTCATACTTATTCTTCTGCCCGGCCCCCAAAAAAAATAAATTGTTACAGGCTATATTTTTTATGGCACTGGTTCTTAACACTTTGGCGGCACTCTTGTACAGAAGGACTTTTGTGGAGCATGAAAAACATCTAACAACAATCAATTAGTATATTGATCAGCATCATAAGCAGCACATTCATATTTTTCGTTACTTTGACATTAATCACCAAGTGTCCTGATTAAATACCATTTTTTTAGAATGAAAATTTTACTTACCGGCCTTGCTTTTTTCGTTTGTGCAAACATATCTTTTACATGTCTCGCACAGGCTGTAAGTGCACAGGATTCATTGTCGCTTGTAGATTTATACAACAGCACAAATGGCCCCGGCTGGTACAACCAGGCAAACTGGTTAACAGGCCCGGTAACAGAATGGTATGGAATTACTGTAACCAATGGAAAAGTTACAGAAGTTGCACTATCAAAAAATAATTTAAAGGGCAGTTTACTGCCTTCGATTGGTAATCTTCAAAACCTGGGGTTTTTATACCTTGACAATAACCTGTTAAGCGGCACTATCCCTGCTGAAATTGGCAACCTTTCAAGGCTTAATTATCTAACTTTATCGTATAACAAATTAAGTGGTAGTATTCCGCCTGAGTTAGGCAACCTTTTAAAACTGTACGAATTATTTTTAGATAACAACCGGTTGAGCGGATCAATACCCGATGAGCTGGGTAACCTGGCCAATCTTGCATTTTTATATTTAAACAATAACCAGCTAACCGGAAATATCCCGGCCTCATTGGGTAACCTTATAAACCTCAATGTTCTTTGGTTAAACGATAATCACATTGGCGGGTTAATTCCCGATGAACTTGCCAATATTGTAAAGCTCCTGGAATTACATTTAAACAATAACCAGATAAGGGGCAATATTCCGCTTACGATTGGAAACCTTATAAAGCTTCGCAGTCTTAATTTAAGCAACAATAACCTTGGCGGAACCGTTACTCATGAAATAAGCAAGCTTAAACATCTTCAATCCCTTTTTTTAGATCATAACAGGATAACCGGAAATATCTCTGAAGCTATAGGTTACCTTTCGCTGGACTCCTTAGATATCAGTTACAATAATTTTACTTTCGAGGGCATGGAACTTATTGTGAAAAAATTTCCTTTTGCTATTTATAATAACCAGGCAGTTATTCCTGTTCATCAAAACAATAATAGCTTATCTGTTTCGTCCGGTGGCACTTTAAGCAACAATACTTACAAATGGTTTATAATCGGGCAACCAGATTCTGCAACCATCCCCGGCGATTCCGTTTTCTACCCTTCACAAAACGGACAATATTTTGCCTCGGTTATCAATTCAATTTGTACAGATCTTGTCTTAAATACAGATACAATAGATGTTGAAATCGTACTTCCCGTAACCATTACCAACCTAAAAGCACAGCAGCAGAGCAACAATATAAAAATAGACTGGAGCAGCCTTACAGAAATAAACATAGCCAGCTACGAAGTGCAGCGTTCTGCCAATGCATATGCCTTCAGCGGCATAGGTTCAATAAATGCAAAAGGCAATGGCACAGCGCAGCAGAACTACAGCTTCAGCGACCTGCAACCATTGAACGGAAACAATTATTACCGCCTAAAAGCCATTGATAAAAATGGCAGCATTACATATAGTAATATCGTGCTCATAAACATCAGCGGCGATAAAACATTCACCGTCATTTATCCCGTTCCCGCAAAAGATATCCTTCACATACAAACCAATGGCAGCACATCTTTTTCATTAATAACCCAGGCAGGTAAAATATTACTCTCCACAAATATTAACGGTAACGGCAGTATGAATGTGGGCGGTTTTGCAGCGGGTTTATATTACCTAAAAAACAACAGCAATGGCGTTGTGCAGAAAGTAGTAATACCAAAATAAAAATTATTGGCCGGGCTTTGTCCCAAGCCTTCGGGATTTCATAGCATCTTCCCTTGCGTCGCACTCTTGTACGTTCGGATCATGAATCGTCATTGCGAGGCCTCCGAAGCAATCTCCTGTCGTG
>JANXWM010000514.1 GCA_025351145.1 Chitinophagaceae bacterium | reverse complement strand
GTGACACAACCGGCGATGCCATGAAATACCAAAGTCTGTATCATAAAAAAATCCCCGCAAGTGCAGGGATTCTTTGTGGGGGAATCCTCTATGCCAATTCCACAACTTTTTTATTCTTTGTTTTATTTGTAATTCGTTGTGTTCTTTTGGCAGCAATAGTTTTAGCTAAAAGAAAAATAATTACAAGCGCCAAATACACCATGCATACGAGTGCAAATGAATCGCCGATAACTCCATAAATTGTTGCCACATGTGCTATGGGAATATTTGCGATGGTCAATTTATCACCTGCATCGAAAAAATTTTTTTGACCATAAACTTTTCCACGGTAATCAACAGCAATAGACAAACCTCCTGACACCTGGCGAAACATAGAAGTTCCATTTTCAATAGCCCGGAATGATGCCATATAACTGTGAAACGGAGAGATGCTGTACCAATCGCCGGAAGGCAATAACAACAACCCGGTTTTATCAGTTGATAACTGCTGCATTGTTTTTGGGAAGTCTGCATCGTAACAAATAGAAGTGGAAATATTTCCATAAGGTGTTTTTATTACCGGAATTTTTCCATCACCAGGTTTGCTGTGCTCTGCCAATGGCACGGGATGATTCTTGCGAAAATCATTTAAGATTTTTCCACCTGGTTCAATCAGTATCGCTTTGTTCTCCACAAAATTTTTATCGGGCGTTAATTTACCGGGTAATACAGTTGCCATCGCCATCAGTAAATAAACGTGGTGTACGCCTGCAAACTCTGTTCCCCTGTTGAGCAATTGTTGCTCCTCACTTTTTAAAACAAAGGCATTTCCCTCTGACCATGAAATGATCTTTGCACCTTCGTTAGCAGCTTTTGCGCTCAAAATAAAAAGGCTGTCATAAATTTTATGCAAAGCATGATACCCATTGCTAAACTTAATGGTATCAGGATTTTCGATGAATGGTATCAACGCAAGATTTACCTGCTGCAATTGCGGAGAGGATTGCGAAACTTTTGGGTCAATCTTGATTTTTCTATGAAAATTGTCTTCGAACAAAGCCTCCATAAAAGAAAATACCGGAACAGTTACCCCGGCTACTTTTGTTTCAGGTATTTGGCTATCACTTGAAGAATACCGAATTGCTCCAAATGAAAGAACGATTAACAAAACAACCATAAATGCAAATGCTCCTCTCTTAAAATCCTGTTTAATCGCCTTTTTGTTTGCAACCCAAACCACGACAGAAGCAAACCAATAAATTAAAAAAGTAATTCCCCATAAACCGGTGACAGAAGCAAGTTGCGCAAGCCAAACAAAACTGTATTGTGTGTTGGCAACAGAACCCCACACTCCACTCATACCGGTTGAATTAATATATTCCAACGTTACAAACGCAGTGGGAAATACTAATGTGCCAATGAAGTTATTTGTTTGTTTGGTTACCCATTTATCTAATAAAAATGGAATCACAGAAGTTATTGTACCAATTATATTGATAATTGCAAGTACTGCAAAAGGGAAAGGGTTTACATCATAATTGGCAAAAAGAGTAGTTGTATATAACACAATAAACAACCACAACAATTTAAATTTAAAAGGTGCATGCCTGAAGAAATACAATAATGCTGCCGGAGCTATCCACGCAAAAACCGGAACCACCCATTTTGGAGAAAGCAATATGTAACCAATAGCAGCAACCAATATTGCTGCAAGTGCGCCTGACCGGGAAGTACTGTACGCCGGTGCGTTTGAATTTTGTTTCATGATTTATTTTTTGAGCAATGTACTATTGCACAATGCCCAAAGTCGACGCAGTTTTAAAACTCAAACGCATTTAATTGGTACGACTTTTAGATAGCGAAAAGTCGTACTGTTTTAATCCATGTTTTGTTTCTTGAATTCACTTGGCGTAACGCCTGTGTACTTTTTAAAGAGTGTGTTGAACGACGATTTGGAATTAAAACCCACTTCGTACAATACTTCAAGTACGGTTATTTTTTTATCGGCAGGATTGGTAAGCAACCGTTTGGCTTCATCGATTCGGTGGCGGTTAATGAAATCGAAAAAGTTCTGATTCAGGTTTTCATTGATCAAACGCGAAAGCTCTTTTGGTTTCAGCGAAACCTGCTGTGCAAGTGATTCAACCGAAAGTTCAGGTTCCAGGTAAGGTTTCTTGGTTTTTATATGATCCAGCAAAAGATCAAGATTTTTTTTATCCGCATCCTTCACTTCACGCTTTATATCTTTTGCAGGTTCGCTAAAAGTTTGCTCCATTTCATTGGGCTCGATCCACGAAAAAATTTCCGGCCGTTTCAGCGCATGAAACAAAACCCGGTTAATAAAAATAAAGATCGCTGCAATTACAATCGTAAGCGAAAGGTAATAGTACTTAGCCAAGTGAGTAAGCTCTACCATATTATTGATCATAGAAAAAATAAACAGTGCCACAAAAAATATGATGGTTGAGGAAAGCCATGAAAGATTTACTTTCTGAAGATCGGAAAATTTATCTTTTGCCAGTTTTTTATATCCGCTGATAAGCTGCAAAGAATGATACCCGTAAAAGCAAAAATGCGCTACCATTAAAAATGCAAGCAGGTAAAAATATGATGGTATCTCCCGGCTTTGTACCTGTTGCAATAACTGTAATTTTCGTTCCGCCGGCTGCAGGCTATATCCAATAAATGAAAATAAGAAGAACAAAATAAAAGGCAGCAGGTGCTTTAATTTCCCGGTAGTAAAATTAAAATCTTTAAACAGCAACGACTGCGTGTACAAAAACAATAATGGCCCATACAGTAAAGGGAAACTGCTGCTCCAGGTTGCCAGCGAAGGATAGCTATTATACAATCCATTCTTTAGTAAAAAACTGTCAGTAAGCGAAAGGCAGAGGCTCAGAAAAAACAAGCCCAACAAAATATTGCTCACACGTTTACCTGTATCTTTTGAAAAAAGAAAAATGCTGATGAACAGCAATTGAAAAATAACAAACATCATTAGTATATCAGACAGATCGAAAGCCATTCTTTAAAATTAGGTAATTCAAATTTCGGAGAAAATATTTTTGTACCTGTCAGTAGTATTACAATTAAACTTTACTTGTGTCACTCACTTGTCTGTTGATTCTTCGGTTGACCGTCGACTGTCGACCGATGTTCCGAACGTAAAAGTGAGTGACACAAC
>JANXWM010000178.1 GCA_025351145.1 Chitinophagaceae bacterium | reverse complement strand
TTGTATACGTTTGGCCGAGCCTCAAAGACTTGCAGAATATTTACTGCAAAGTGATTCCTCATGGAACAAACAAAAGATTGTTGCAGCTATGAACGGCGGTAAAGAAAAATATGTAACCCTTAAAAATCAAATGCCGGTTTTCATTGCTTATTTTACAGCCTGGGTAGACAGGCAGGGAAAACTTAATTTTCGTAACGATGTTTACAAAAGAGATGCACGCCTTGCCGAAATGATTATGGAAAAACCTGCTTTATAAAATGTGCAATGATTTTTTTTGAACTTAGCTGCATTACTGCTATCATCGCCTGTTGTGTCACTCACTTGTACGCTTTGTTCTTTATTCAGCATAGTGCCACTGCTTAAATTATCTGCACAAAACGATCCTGTGCAACTTATGAGCTTTGGCTTTATGATGCTGAAGATGACAATTGATATAAACATGAACGGATTGCGACGCAACGATGACGCCATGAAAACTAAAGCTGGTATTACCCATTGAATTAGTAAACTTCGTTTTAAAACAGTAACTCAAAAATGATCTGGATACAATTTGCCATTCTGCTTGCAATGATATTAATAGGCTCGCGGATGAAAGGTATTGGCCTCGGCGTAATGGCAATGATTGGTATGCTGCTGTTTGTCGTTTTCTTTCACATGGCACCTGCAGACCCGCCGGTTGATGTAATGCTGATTATACTTTCCATTGTTACCACAGGCGCAACATTACAGGCTGCCGGCGGGCTTGATTACCTCGTAAGTATTGCCGAACGTATTATTCGCAGCAAGCCTTCGCAAATAAATTTTATTGCGCCGCTTACTGCATTTTTTCTTTGCCTTTTTGCAGGTACCAGTCATATTGTTTATTCACTGTTGCCTATCATTGCAGAGGTGTCTGCAAAGAAACGTATAAGGCCGGAGCGTTCGTTGAGTGCATCCGTTGTTGCTTCGCACCTTGCCCTTACCGGGAGCCCTATGAGTGCTGCCACGGCTGCATTTGCGCTGATACTTGGTTATCCCGGTGCCTCTGCGGATATTATGCTGGTCTGTATTCCTGCATGCCTTACCGGTGTAATTGCCGCTTCTTTTGTGGTATCTTATATGGGCAAAGAATTAATTGAAGATCCGTTGTTCATCGAGAAAATGAAAGACCCTGAATTTGCCAAAAGCATCGATGCCGATCACACAATTAAAAAGGAACTTAAACCCGGCGCTAAAATTTCTGTATTCATTTTCTGCATTGCAATTCTGCTCATCATTTTGTTCGGTGCATTCCCGCAGTTAATACCGCATATTCAGTTAATACCGCCAAATATGAGTGTAGGCCCCAACGGCATTTTAAAGATGAGCACGATGATAGAAATCATCACACTTTCTGCATCTGCCGCCATTATGCTTATCACTAAAACCTCCCCTGCGCAGGTAACCGCTGCAAGTTTATTTACCTCTATGGCTGCTGCAGTGGTTTCTGTTTTTGGCGTGGTTTGGATGAGCGCCACATTCATGAGCAATAACCAGGCAGCAATTCAGCAGGCGATGGGCGGTATTGTGCAGGCGCATCCATGGACCTTCGCGTTTGCTTTATTTATTATGGGAGCTTTAATGTTTAGCCAGGCAGCAACCACCAAGGCAATGATGCCGCTGGGTGTATCGCTTGGTGTGGCGCATCCTGCATTAATTGCGCTTTTTCCGGCACTCAACAGCGACTTTGTTTTGCCCGGTTATCCCACGTTACTTGCGGCCATCAACTTCGACAGAACCGGCTCAACCAAAATTGGAAAATATGTACTTAACCACAGCTTTATATTGCCCGGCATTGTAGCAGTAACGGTTGCTGTTGTCACAGGTTTTTTAATTGGCCATTATATTTTATAAGGAGTCAATTAGCGCTGCTTAAGATTGATACTTCGTGTTTTTAAATACCTAAAATTTTGTAGCCAAACATTTGTTTTTCATAGCATCGCCTCTTGCGTCGCACTCTTGTACTGTTGGATTATGAATGAGCATTCAACAGCCCGCAAAATTTGTACACGTTTTTCTATTCCATAGCTTTCATTAACTTTAAAACCTGTAAAGTCCCTGGCTAGCCCACATAGGGTTTGGGGGAGAGTGTGCAGAGAAAAAAAGTAAGAGGCCATGTTCGAAATAATCGTTTAAAATAATAAATATGTCACCATTTTTTTACTACTCCATTTTTTTTCATACTTCCAGAATGAAAGTAAAAATTTAATTATTGACGGAAGTTTTGAACGGAATGATAATTATTCAACCATTGCAAAAATGAATGCTCAAT
>JANXWM010000127.1 GCA_025351145.1 Chitinophagaceae bacterium | reverse complement strand
AGGCACATCTTTACTTACCAGGCTTCCGCCTGCTACAAATGCGTGCTGACCAATATGTACAAACTGGTGTATGGCGCAAACGCCTGCAATAATAGCCCAGTCGCCAACAACCACATGCCCTGCACATTGTGAGCTGTTGCTTAAAATACAGTTGTTGCCAATAATGCAATCGTGCGCTATATGGCTGTAGGCCATAATAAGACAATCGTGACCAACCTTTGTTTTAAGCCTGTCTGATGTGCCGCGGTGAATGGTTACAAATTCGCGGATGGTGGTATTGTCGCCAACTTCTACGTACGTTTTTTCATCTGCATATTTGAGGTCCTGAGGGGTGGCTGCAATAACAGCGCCGGGAAAAATGCGGCAATTTTTTCCAATGCGGGCACCTTCCATTATGGTAACGTTGCTGCCTATCCAGGTGCCTTCACCTATTTCCACATCCTGGTGAATAACAGTAAAGGGGTCGATTTTTACATTTTGTGCCAGCCGGGCATTGGGATGTATGTATGTATGCGGATGAATCATGCGTTCTTGTTCAGCGCTTCTATTAATCAGCGCTTTAGTTTTACTAATGATGAATATGGCGTTCTATAAAAAAGCTGCCGGAAAACACCGGCAGCAAAAATAATGTTATTAATCTAATCGGCAGATTAGCGAATTATTTGTCTGTTTTTATTATTTGCGCTACAAGGTCTGCTTCAGTTGCCACTTTACCTGCAACATAAACTGTTCCCTTCATTTCGCATATCCCCCTTCTTATTGGGGAAGCAAGTTCCATTTTTAAAATCATAGTATCGCCGGGAACAACTTTTTGTTTGAATTTGCAGTTGTCAATTTTCAAGAAATAGGTATTGTAGTTTCCTTCGCCCATATTATTAATGGCCAGTATACCTCCTGTTTGTGCGAGTGCTTCAATTTGTAAAACACCCGGCATTACAGGGTTTCCGGGGAAGTGGCCCTGAAAAAATTCTTCGTTAAAAGTCACATTCTTTATACCGATGATCCTTGTATCAGAGAGCTCAATGATTTTGTCTACCAATAAGAACGGATAACGGTGCGGCAGCGTTTTTTTAATATGTTCCAGGTCAAATACCGGCGGGAGGGAAGGATCGTAGAGGGGTACATCTTTCACATGCTTATTCTTTTTAATGTACTGTTTTATTTTACGTGCAAACTCCACATTGGTACTGTGGCCCGGGCGGTTAGCAATAATTCTTGCTTTAATAGGGTAGCCAATCAATGCGAGGTCGCCAATAACATCTAACAGTTTATGGCGGGCCGGTTCATTCGGGAAACGCAGTTCCAGGTTATTGAGGTATCCTTCACTTTTAATTTCAATGGTATCCCTTTTAAAGGCTTTTGCAAGACGGCTCATTTCTTCCGGGGTTACGGGTTTATCAACCACCACTATTGCGTTGTTAATATCGCCACCTTTTACCAGGTTGTGTTCGAGCAACATTTCCAGCTCGTGCAAAAAACAAAATGTACGGCAGGGAGCGATTTCTGTTTTAAACTCCTGCATCTTTTTAAGGCCAGCATGCTGTGTACCCAAAACCGGGCTATTGAAATCTATGAGCGTGGTTATCTGGTAATCAATTGAAGGAAGCGCCACCATTTCTACACGCTTTACTTCATCGTAATGGTAAATATTTTCGTCGATACTGTACCATGATTTAGCAGCTTCCTGTTCCAGGACACCCGCCTCTTCTATCAGTTCTATAAACGGTTCACTGCTGCCATCCATAATGGGTATTTCGGGACCATTTAATCCAACCAGTACATTGTCTACGCCCATGCCTACCAATGCAGCCAGCACATGTTCAACAGTGCTAACCTTGGCATCCCCAACCTGTAAGGTTGTACCACGGCTGGTATCGGTAACCAAATCGCAATCAGCTTTTATAATGGGTTGGTTTGGCAGGTCTACACGTTGGAACTGAATGCCGAACCCTGGGTTAGCCGGTTTCATGGTCATATCCACCAAAATGCCTGTATGCAGACCGGTACCGCTTATACTAACTTCCGATGCCAGCGTGTGCTGTTTGTCTGGATTAAAATTTGTGTTCATATTTTATTTTTTGCGCCAGGCGACGGCACTACCATTTAACTTTTCTTGTCCCGGTTTTACCGGGATAGACTGTCGCACTCTTGTACTTTTGGTAATTCTGTTGAACAGAATTCCGCCTGCAAAAATAGGGGTTAACGTTAAAAGGAGCCAATTGCTGCTAAAAGATATACAGATGAAGTGCTTGCGACGCAAGGAACGATGCCATAAAATCTTAAGCCGGTATCGTAAATTTTATAAATGATAAAGGGAAATGGAATCTGCAGAATTTATATACCCACTCTTTCCTGCAATAACTGGTGAACCAATTTTTCCAGTTCGGCTACACGTTTCTCCAATTCGGGAAGGTTGCGGCTAACAGCCTGACTGCGTAAGGCACTGGTATAATCGAAAGCAGGAGATCCGGTTAAGGTGGAGTTGGGCGTTTTTATGGTTTTACTTACACCGCTTTGTGCATTAATACGGGTGCCGTCGGCTATTTGAATATGCCCCACAATACCAACCTGCCCACCAATTTGTACACCATTACCAATTTTAGTGCTGCCGCTTATGCCTGTTTGTGCAGCGATAACGGTATTGTTACCTATTTCTGCATTGTGGGCTATCTGAATAAGGTTATCTAATTTGGCGCCAGACTTAATAAGTGTTGTGCCCATCGTTGCCCGGTCAATAGTTGCATTGGAGCCAATTTCTACATAGTCCTCAATTACCACATTGCCGATCTGTGGAATTTTTTTGTAAGTGCCATCAGCCTGCGGGGCAAAGCCAAAACCATCTCCGCCAATTACGGTGCCTGCATGTATGGTTACATTTTTACCTATTACACAATCATGATAAATTTTAACGCCGGGCATCAGGATGGTGTTCTCGCCAATTTTTACATTTTTACCAATAAAAACACCGGGGAATAACTTTACGTTATTGCCAATTTTTACGCCTTCACTTATATAAGTAAATGCACCGATAAATATGTTTTGCCCCAGTTCTGCCGAGGGGTGAATAAAGCTTGGTTCCTCCACCCCAGTAAGCTGCTGTGTGGCAATTTGCTGGTACTTGCGCAGCAGTGCGGCAAAGGCTGAATATGCATCAGGTACCCTTATAAGAGTAGCTGTTACAGGTTGTTTAAGTTCCAGCGTATCATTTACAATTATGATTGCCGCCATGGTTGAATAAAGAAACTCTTCATATTTGGGATTGGCAAGAAATGCAAGTTGGTTTTCCTGCGCTTCTTCTATTTTACCAAAGGAATCAACAATTGCAGAAGCGTTGCCTTCTACCTGGCCATTAATAATCAAGGCTATTTGCCCGGCAGTAAATTGCATATTGGGTATCTATTGAGTTTTATCTTTAAAGGTCACTAATTTTTTACGTTACAAACAACATTTTTTTAAACAGTTGTTTACAGGTTCAGTATTCAAGCTGTATTTTAAATTCATTATGGACCTTACTGCATTGCTGCTATTAAGCTCCTGTTGCGTCGCACTCTTGTGCGTTCGGAACATTACTCCGCAACCTGCATCAACCTGCATTAAATGCAGCTTCAGTCAATAGCCAGCAAATGTAAAATTTTTTTACCGGCATCGAAAGTGTTTGATTGATAAGCGGGTTATCTACACCCGATATATTCCTCACCGCCCCATCCCTGTAGAGGATATTGATATGCTCGTCTCCAATGGTATAAGTTGTGTTTGCAGCTTCGCCGGTGAACACAAAATAACCAGCTTCTTCTATGGTAATATTCAATTGCGATGCTGCTGCCTGCTTTTTTATTTCTACCTCGGCTTCACTAAAACCTTCGGTTTGCAGCTTACACTTTAACAGGGTCCTGTTTAAAAGGTTGCTGCAAAGCGTTGATAATACTTTGTCTTCGTGCATCATCCATTGCTTTACTGAGCTTATGATGTCAAAATCATCAAGCTGGCAAAATTGGTAAAGCAGCTGGTATACCTCTTCTTTATTGTGTGAGTGGTGCAGGAACATATTAAGACAGGTTGATACAGATACGGCATTTATTTCTCTTGCCCTTTCCACTATTTTAACCAGCATTTTTTCTGATGCCAGTACCGTTTTATGCAGGTATACCTGCCAGTACATTTGTCGCCTTGCAACTAAAAATTTTTCTACACTGTAAATCCCTTTTTCTTCTACCATTAACTGGTCTTCATGAACCGTGAACATTTTAAGAATGCGGTCGTAGCCAATTACGCCTTCACTTACACCGGTAAAAAAACTGTCGCGGGTTAAGTAATCCATTCGGTCTACATCTAACTGACTGCTGATAAGCTGGTGCAGAAAGGGTTTGTGATAATCGCCGGTAAATATACAGATGGCAAGATCGAGTTCATTATCGAATTCCTTATTCATTTGCTGCATAATCTGCAGGCTGAGTTCTTCGTGATGTACGCCGGGCACCAGCACATTTTCCAATGCATGCGAAAAGGGACCATGTCCAATATCGTGCAGTAAAATAGCAGCTTTTACTGCAAGTTCTTCTTCTGCAGTTATGGAGATCCCTTTTTGCTTTAATTCATTTACGGCCTGGCACATGAGGTGATAAGCGCCGAGCGAATGATGCAACCTTGTATGCACGGCACCGGGGTACACAAGATGTGCCAGTGCCATCTGGTGTATGCGGCGAAGACGCTGGTAATAAGGGTGCGCAATAATTTTAAAAAGCAGCGGATGATCTATACTTATAAACCCATGCACCGGATCGTTGATGATTTTTCTTTTTGGTAATTCCATTCCTTTATTTTGTTAACCTATAAATATACAAAATGTGAAAGTTCCTGTAAAAAGGAACTGCAGATGCAAATGTGCAGATGAATATGCAGATTTTAAAGCAGACATGGTTAATATTGTAAAGATGATTGTATTTGCTGAATAATATTATGAACGCACAAGAGTGCACCGCAAAAAAAGCTTCATAGATAATCGTCAGTTGGGCACACACAATCTTAATTCATAAAATTAAAATCCGGACATGTCATTAGCAACAATACTTTGGGTAGACGATGAAATTGAAAGCCTTCAGTCGCAAAAAATATTTCTTGAGAATAAGGGTTATAAAGTACATACACTTACCAATGGTTTTGATGCCATTGATTTTGTAAAAGAAAATGCGGTTGATGTAGTGCTGCTGGATGAATCTATGCCCGGTATAACCGGACTTGAAACCCTGCAGAAAATTAAAGAGGTAAACAGCCAGATACCGGTGGTGCTGATTACTAAAAATGAAACCGAAAACCTTATGGATGAAGCCATAGGCAGCCAGATTTCTGATTACCTGATAAAACCCGTAAACCCAAACCAAGTATGGCTTAGCCTTAAAAAAATCATTGACAATAAAAGACTGGTTTCTGAGAAAACGAATACGGCTTATCAGCAACAATTTCGTAATCTTTTTATGGTGCTTAACAGCAGCCCTGATTACAATGAGTGGATGGAAATTTACAAGAAACTTGTTTACTGGGAGCTTGAAATGGAGAAAAGCGAAAGCCCCGAAATGCGTGAAATTTTACAATCGCAAAAGCAGGAAGCTAACACAGAATTTTTTAAATTTATTTCGAGGAATTATGCATCGTGGCTTAACCCAAAAGCAACGAATGTTCCCGTAATGAGTCATAATCTTTTTAAGAACAAAGTGCTGCCTAATATTGAAAAAGGAACGCCTACTTTTTTTATTATAATTGACAACCTGCGTTACGATCAGTGGAAAACCATACAACCCATTTTTACAGAAACATTCCGCCTGCTGGAGGAAGATACTTTTTACAGCATATTGCCCACGGCCACCCAGTATTGCCGCAATGCAATAATGGCCGGTTTGCTGCCGGGTGATATTGAAAAGCAGTACCCCGCGCAATGGAAAAACGATGAAGAAGAAGGCGGTAAAAATTTATTTGAAGAAGAATTTTTTAAAGGCCAGTTAAAGCGGCTGAAAAGAGAAGATATCAAATTCAGTTATACCAAAGTGGTGCATCACCACGACGGGCAGCAGTTGCTCAACAACATCCACAACCTGCTGAGCAACGACCTGAATATTATCATTTATAATTTTGTGGACATGCTCAGCCATGCACGTACCGAAATGGAAGTGCTTAAAGAGCTGGCGGCCGATGAGGTAAGCTACCGCAGCATTACCCGCAGTTGGTTCGAGCATAGCCCGCTGTACCAGGCGCTAAAAAAGATCGCCGATAAAAAGATCAATATTGTGCTCGCCACTGATCATGGAAGTGTACGTGTGCAAAAACCTTACAAGGTAATTGGCGACAAACAAACCACTGCCAACCTGCGTTACAAGCATGGCCGCAACCTTAATTACGAGCCAAAAGAAGTGCTTGCATTCCGCGACCCCAAGGAGGTGGGGCTGCCAACGCCCACGGTAAATTCATCGTTTATTTTTGCAAAGGAAGACGGTTTTTTGTGTTACCCCAATAACTACAACTACTACGTAAATTATTACAAAAACACTTTTCAGCATGGCGGCATAAGCCTGGAAGAAATGATTATTCCCGTTATAAAAATGACGAGTAAGTAGCCTCCAACCCCTGAAGGGGAGGAATGTATTGCGTTCGAAATATAAATTCTTTTGAGCCGGGCAGAAGAATATCTATGAAGCTTTACTTGCGTCGCACTCTTGTACGTTTGGATTATGCCTGAGCTTTTATCGTAGCGTAGAACGAAGCGGAGGGTGAAGGTGAAAACACCATCAAATGCGAGAGAACAACAGTGTCAGCGGTGAGTATATCTAAAATTATCTACTACTTTGAAGGAAGTGTCAATGGGATACTAAATTTAATTCTACTAATTCTTTGATTTACACTTTCATTTTGAAGGTCTCCTCCAATATTGAGCCCTGCTATCTTTATTCCTGCGCCTCCGCTTGTTGTGTCTTTTTCGTTTACTGTTACACCGATATCAAACTCTATAAGATTTACCAAATCACCCGTATTGGTATTAAATGTAGTTCCTTCTCTTAGGGGTCTTACGTTTTTTGAACTAATTAATGCTCCAAAATTTTTTATTTTTTCATTCGCATTGTTAACGCCTTCTACAATTTGTAGAAGCGAGTTTTCAATAAAATCTTTAATGTCCATATGTGAAGAATTTTTTTTTGGTTTACTATCTGCCGAATAATTTTAAAGTATTAATGATCAAATCTCCTTTTTTCTTATCAATTTCAAAATCTGCTTTTCCTTTGGTATGATTGAATCTTATAAAAATAATTTTTCCTTTATGGAATATATTTATCATTTCATCATCGACAATAAAAACTTGACTAAAGATTGTCGTAGTACCTCCAATTGCATAGTCACTTCTACTATCTAAAGTGTACGGAATGGACACAATTGAATTATTGTCAAATTTGATTTGCATAGAGTCATTTTTATAAAGGTCAAATATTTTTTGTCCAACAATTTGTCCTGTAAAAGAAAGCGCAAGAGCATTTTTTCTCTCTGCAATTTGAAATGATAAGAATGGTTTACTAATTGAAAACATGCCAAATTTCCCTTGTAAATATTGCTCTT
>JANXWM010000115.1 GCA_025351145.1 Chitinophagaceae bacterium | reverse complement strand
CAAAAAACTTTTGCAAAACATAGCTATACATACTGTCTTTTACCTTTGAATTAATTCCATCTACAAGAAAGGGGTAGCTATACAAAAACAATGAAAAACAATCAAAATATTTTTCAATTGCTTCATTCCTGCTTTCTGTATAACTTATATCCTTACACTTAAATGATGTTAATTCAGCCAAAGATTCTTTTTCAATATTTTCAACTGAAGCCAGGAATTTAACGCTGCTGAAGGCGTATTGGTCTTTATCCCAAAAACTTGCCCTTAGCGAGTCATACTGTTTTTGAATAAACAGGAATTTTTTGTTGAATTCGTCATTGGTGTTTATAACTGGTATATGTTCCCCCTGTATATCAAGTTGCAAAGTATCATTCGGTGTTAGTAAAAAATAATTACTAAAAATCCTTGATAAGGCTGCTTCACCAATTGGAATTTCAAACTTAAACTTTCCATTTTTTGAAGGATAGCTTTCATAGTAATTTTCGGGTGCATTTGTAGAATATCTAAGAACGCTCACAGCAGAATAACCCAAACAATTAAGAGTCCCTTTTACTATTGTAAACTGTGCTTCGCATGTAAAATTATTCCATATTACAAGTGAAAAGAAAAATATCAAACCTTTTGTTTTCTGCATAAATTTATTTATAAAATCAAAGCGGCGAAGTAAAAGCACCTGGATCATCATATAAGCAATTCTTAAAAAAGGTGGTAATAATTTAATATCACCACCTGTCAATATTATCTTGAATCAACAAGTGCATGATAATTCCCCACCGGAATGCAGGCAATAGTCAGGGGCTCTGTAACATGTGTCTATTGGGCCTCCGCTGTTATCATTACATTTTACGGTACAGCCACTACTTCCTGCCATAATTTGTTTCATTTCACTACGGCTTAATGCATTTTTCATTTCTGAAAAGTTTAATTTTTTAGTTTTCATTTTTCCAATTTTTATTTATTATAAGGCTTTGCTTTAAAGGTACAAAGCACAATCACCTTTTGGCTGGCCAGCCTTACGCAGCTTACTTTTAAGGTAATATTTACGTAATATAAAAGTAATTTTTAAAACCCACTATTTTCATTTTTAAAGCAATTAAGATTTCAAGTGCCACTTGAAATGTCAATAATTTAATTACGTTTTATTTGCATATACATGTTATAATAAAACCTTTCTAAAAGGCGCATATTTTCAGTTATTATTTCCCCATTTGCTACAAGCCCATCCCTGTATTGTATTTGCTTTTTATAATTAGTGGTTAACCCATTTGGCAAACTTACTTTTGCAATATAGCCGCTATCAGTAGGTATACGGGAAATAAAATCAATTCTACCCACCACACTTCCAAACTCCGCATCAGGATAAGCAGAAAATTTCAGTAGCACTTGCTCACCTGCTTTTACTTTGCCAAAATTGCCTTGTGGAATAGTAACTTCTGCATAGTAGCTGCTGTTACCGGCATTTATATAACAAATAATTTCCCCTGCTTTCAATTGCTGGTTCTCCTGTAAAAACCCAGCAAAAGAAACAGTGCCCCCGGTGGGGGCTGTTAATAAATATTTTTTCTTCCACTCATCTACCTGGCTTTTAAATGTGTTTACTGCCTGTTGAAAAATTGATTGCTGTTGCGCAATAGTATTTTCCAGTTCCTTTATTTCCTTCTGCTTTTCATTTTGCTGGCTTGCATTATTTATGAGGGAACTGTTTATTTGTGGAATAGATAAAGACTTATTAAGCAGTTTACTTTTTTCATTCCGGTATTCTAAGTCTGAAATTACTTTTTGCTTTTTTAAAGTATCGTTCATATCAAATGTTTTCTGGGCAAGGGATAAATCCTGTTGTTGTATTTCTTTTTCCTCGTTTAAGCTTTCATACTGTAGTTGCAGGTTATTTATATCGCTTACCAGAATGGTTTTCTTTTGAAGATAAAACCCGCCCTGCATATAATTGCTGAAAGTATTATATGCCTGTAAAAAAATTTGGTAGGGTTGTTGAAGTTCACCCAGGCCGGGCCAGGCGTAATTAAAATAATGTGGTAATGTCTCGGTTGAATTATTATCGGTTAGTAAAGCAACCGTATCAAGCAAAACCGATAACTGCATTACTTGTTCATGGTTTGCAGTGCTTTCCATATAACCAATCACGGCATTGTCTTTTAAAGAATCACCTTCCCTCACTTTCAACTTAATAAGCTTACCCTCTGTTTTGCAAACAACCGTTTTGGGTGCATTTACAGAAGTAAGTTTTGCGTTAACAGCTACGAGATCAGGATACTGAATAAACCAGCAGGCAATAAACATTAGAACAAGTATGATAAAAAATATGGTATTACCATAACGTATAAGATAGCCGGGCTTATTGGAAATAATTTCCTGTACTGCATCGCTCCTGAATTGAAGCGGTGGCGATGAAATCAATTCTCCATTTTCTGATACTTTGATTGGCATAGTTATTTTATTTTTTTTACTTGGCTGTATATCATTTTTTAACTATCGTTTCGTTGCATTCTTGTACGTTCGCATTGTTTATTGAGCACCTGATATCCATCTTCGCGTCATTGCGAGGCCTCCGAAGTAATCTCTTGTCGTGCGAAATAATTTTATGTCAGGAGATTACTTCGTCCCTCGCAATGATACACGTTGTTTGGTTACTTTGCATTGCTGCATAACATTCTTCAGTACAAGAGTGCGACGCAAGGAACGATTAGTAAAGAACTGCTGTTTGGTTCAAAAAAATTTCAGGAGTTATCATCCTGTTTATTATAAATATCATTGTTACCGCATTTATAAGCCTCCCTTTCAGGGGAGGTTTGGTGGGGCCGCTTTT
>JANXWM010000792.1 GCA_025351145.1 Chitinophagaceae bacterium | reverse complement strand
GAATCGATTTATACTTCGATGAAAATGGAAAATTACTTAATTATTTGCCCGTAAATGTCGATCAAAACGATATCTTTTTCATGCATGTCTTATGTGTCAAAGGGGACGAAGAAAAATATTTCATAAATATAACTGAAGGTGATTACGCCCCTGTAGATTTATCCATTCGTCCTTTCGATAAGCTTTCAGTTACATTAGCACAGGGTACTGAAGGCGAGGAAAGCACTGAAGTGGCAAAAGAATATACTAGTACCGTATTGCGCTCAGGACCCTTTACAAGTGAAAATTTTAAATTTCAAATTGCTTATGATTCTGCAGGTACTACAAAGAATGGCAAAGACTACAGTTTAAAGATAAATAAGCTTTTTCATTTAGGAGTAGGTGTGTCCTTAATTTCAACAAGTCTCGAAAACCCGGATTTTAAAACATTTAATGACGGAACCAAGACGACAATCCAGGCATTTAATACTGGTAGAAGAACATTATTTACATTTAATGTAATATGGTATTGGAGTGTTTTACAACAAAAGAAAGAAGGAAGTGTAATAACAAATGGTAGAGATGTATTAAAGGACGAGCCCACATTTTCAGTAAATAGAATTTTTCCGACTGTTGGCATTACTCTTGACGACACATATAAAGAAAACTTCTTTTTGGGTGCAGTTTATGAATTTGCAAGAGGGGGTAGTATAATTGCAGGGCTACATTACGGCAGGATTCAAGAGTTGGCGGATAAAAAATTTGTTTTAGGGGAAACAAATTTCACTGGAAATGATAATGATATAAAAATCAACAATGTTTACAAATCCGGATTTTTCATTGGTGTAAACTTAGATACGAGAATAATTAATGTGCTTTTTGGAAAAGGGCAATAGTCGAAACGCCGAATAAAAACCTAATTTAACAACCACTTTTTAATTAATATTCCTTCTTCGCGGAGTCTCCTGTCATACTTTTATGTATTGCAGGAACTCTGCGATCTAATAACTATAATGTTCAATTATAACATGATGCTACGCTTTGGTAATAGCTCAATAAATAATCAGAAAGTACAAGTGTGCAACGCAACCAAAGCCTCATAGCAATCCAACCGCCCGGCTCACAAAATCTTTCTCTCCATTGCTTCCCCATTAACAATATTCGGTATACGCCCGTTTTTATAAAACGCAATAATATTCTCAGCAGCAAGTGTTGCCATTGCGTTTCTTGCTTCTGCGGTTGCTGAGCCAATATGGGGCAGCACTGCAACGTTCTCCATATTCAGCAGGGGGTTGTTTTTAAGCATCGGTTCGGGATTGGTAACATCTAAACCTGCTCCCCATATTTTTCCTGTTTGCAGTGCTTCGGTAAGGTCCTCTTCATTGTGCAAACCACCACGTGAAGTATTAATAAAAATAGCTGTAGGCTTCATCTTGTTAAATGCAGCTTTGCTGAATATGCCTCTTGTTTCGTCGCTTAATACACTGTGCACACTCAATACATCAGCTTGCGCAAGCAGCTCATCAAAGCTTACATATTTTGCACCTAACAATTTTTCTGCCGTAGCATCCTGCCTGCGGTTGTGATAAATAATGTTCATACCATAAGCGCCTTTGCAGCGCTTTGCCATTTCTATTCCAATGCGCCCCAAACCAAACACGCCAAGTGTTTTATGTTTTAGTTCCACACCAAGATTTGATTTTGGCGTAAAATGTTTCCATTCGCCTTTCTCAATCTTCTTATGCATAAAAAACATTTTTCTTGATGCGGCGATCATCAGCCCAAAAGCAATATCAGCAGTAGCGTCTGTTAATACGCCGGGCGTATTGCCTACAGGAATGCCGAGTTTTGTTGCTTCAGTAATATTGATATTATCGTAGCCAACACCAAACTGGGAGATCATATCAAGATGGCTGCATGCATTCAAAAAATCCGCATCAATTTTACCCGTAAGTGTGGTAAGCAGTGCGTTGCATTGCCGCGCATTTTCCAGCAGCAGGTCGGGTGGTATGGGCGTATCATTGTTCCAGCATATTACATTAAACCCTTCCCGGCGCAACATATCAATACCAATATCCGGCAGCACACTGCTTACGAATATTTTTATATCGTTTAAATTTCTGTTCATAGTACAGCGTGTTTGAGATGATCGGTTACTGTAAATGTACCATACGAAAATGTATGCAGGAAAACAAAAGGAAAGATTTTATTTGGAGCCAAACACAATCACATTGGGCATCGTCCCTTGCGTCGCACACTTGTGCATTCTGATTATGATTGAGCTTTTACCGACGCGTAACAATGATCATCTGCTTGTCCGGTAACCGAAACCTGGACCTGCAAAACGGCAAGAATGCTTTTTTGAAAAGAACACTGCTTGTTAACTTTCATTGTTTTTATTTCTTATAGCGCAACAAGGCGTATTTTTATGCTATAACACAAATAACATGCGCACCATTCTGGTATTGTTTGTAATGATTTCTTTTACAGCATTAAAAGCACAAACCCTGCTGCCATTAAGTTTTATGGATTATACACAAAGGCAAACCCTTTTAAACAATATCCATCTTAATGACAGTACGCGAAATAAGAAATGGTCTTTTAGTAAATACAGCGGCGTATCAACCAGCTTCTGCTTCTTTAGAGGCGGCAATGCAACAGTTATAGCTGCACCCTTAAGCTTACAAATAAACCGCAGGCTAAATAATAATCTGTATGCTTTTGCGGGTGTATCTGCAGCACCTGCTTACATCAACTTCAATAATTCTTTTTTAATAGCCAATGGAAATAAAACGGGCATGGGCAATACCAAGTTTAATGCAAATGGCTTCGGTATTTATTCAAGGGCAGAGATGGGGCTTATGTACATCAATGACCAAAAAACTTTTTCTATCTCAGGCAGCATAGGTATAGAAAGAAGCAGCTACCCTGCATTTCCATACAATCAAATGAATGCAGCAAGGCCCAACCGGCTTATATACCCAAATTAGTAAAAAATTACTGTACAAGATTACCCGCTGTTGACGACATTGATACGGTGATTTTTTTCTTCTTCGAAGCCTTTCTAACAAGGCTTGGTGGATGGCCTGCAGTTTGCGACACGCTTGCCCTGCTGTTCAATTATAACATTGTTCTTCGCTTCGGTAAAAGTTCAGTAAAGTTCTGAAAGTACAAGAGTGCGACGCAAGAAAAGCTTCATAGAAATTCCTCAGCGCGGCTCATATAAATTTATATTTATCAGGAGATCCTGAAACAAGTTCAGGATGACGTTCTACCTGTACCCCTTCGCCTGTAAATGAAATAACTCTGCATAACGGCCATTCTTTTGCAAGAGTTCTTCGTGACTTCCTATTTCGATAAGCTGTCCTTTTTCGAGTACCACAATACGGTCAGCCATGCGTACCGTGGAGAAACGGTGACTGATGAGCACGGCTGATTTGCCTTTGGTAAGTTCGGCAAAACGCTGGAACACTTCATACTCGGCACGGGCATCAAGTGCGCTGGTGGGTTCGTCGAGAATGAGCAACTGCGCATCTTTCATATAGGCACGTGCAAGCGCCACTTTCTGCCATTCGCCGCCACTCAGTTCTACGCCGTTATTAAAGCGGCGGCCAAGCGCCTGATCGTAATGCTGGGGCAATTTTTCGGCAAGTAAATTGGCCAGGCTTTTCTCTGCAGCAGATTCAATAAGCGGCCTGTTATCAAGCTCTGCAATATTGCCCACAGCTATGTTCTGTGCAAAGCTCATCTGGTAGCGCAGGTAATCCTGGAAGATAATGCCGGTCTGCATGCGCAGTTCTTTTATATCGTATTCTTTCAGGTCAATACCATCTAATAAAATGCGCCCTTCTGCAGGATCGTATAACCTTGCGAGTAGTTTTACCAGTGTTGTTTTGCCTGCGCCGTTCTCACCAACGAGTGCCAGTTTTTCTCCCGCATGCAATGTGAAATTCAAATGCCGGTTGGCCCATTTTTCACTTTTGTGGTAACGAAAGCCTACATCCTCAAAAGTGAAACCTTCTTTAATGGGATTTGGAAAAGGTAAAGGCTTTTCGGCCACTTTTATTTTAGGTTGTATCTCGAAGAATTCAAAGAAATCTCTTAAGTAAATTGCACCCTGCGATACTGTTGTAAAACGGCTTAAAATAGCTTCTAAAATACTTCTCAACTGCCTGAACGAACCTGCCAAAAAAGTGAGCGTGCCAATGGTCAGCACGCCTTCCACCGTTTTCATAATCATTACAACGTAAGCAGCATAATAACCAGCACTGCCAAGCAACGCAAAGAAAGTTCCCCACGAAGCCCGTTTCATAGAAAGCTTTTTATTAGCGCCATAAAATTTATTGCTAAGGGTTTTAAAACGGCTGATTAAAAATCCTGAAAGCCCGAACAGTTTTACTTCTTTTGCAGT
>JANXWM010000762.1 GCA_025351145.1 Chitinophagaceae bacterium | reverse complement strand
TGTTTTAAAACATTTTCATCCCATCTTTGAAAAAATATTTTCAATGAAAAGCATTATTGCAGTAATAATATTTTTTTTCAGCAGCGCGGCTTTGCTTCATGCACAGGAATACGACAGTATTCCACCATACCAAAAAGATTCAACCTTACCCGATTTCAGCATTATGCAAACTGACAGCAGTTGGTTTGTAAAAGAATTTCTTCCTCCCAATAAGCCGGTGATCATTATTTATTTCAGTCCCGATTGCGGGCATTGCCAGCTTTCAGCACATGATTTTGAAAAGAAGATGAATAAGCTGAAAGATGTTTTTTTTGTTTGGGTAAGCTATCTTTCACTCGATAAAATAAAAACATTTGCCAGCGAGTATAAAATGGACGATCAAAAAAATATTCGTATCGGCCGCGACCCCAACTATTATATACCATCATTTTACAGGCTAAAGTTTACGCCCTTTATGGCTGTTTACGATAAAAACGGAAAGCTTCTTAAAACCTATGACGAAGGAACAGACCCTGATACAATCATCAACCTGCTGAACCTAAAAAAATCCTGATCAGCATTTTTCCATTTTATATCCTTCATTATACATTTTACATTTTGCAACTATTACCTTTGCAGCGCTTAATATTTTAATTAATCAATAAATAAATTGTTGTATGAAAGTTACTGTCGTTGGCGCTGGTGCAGTAGGCGCAACTACTGCCGATAATATTGCCCGTGCCGCTTTATGCGAAGACCTCGTTCTTCTTGATATTAAAGAAGGTATTGCCGAAGGTAAGGCCCAGGATATGATGCAGACCGCTGCACTGCTTGGATTTAATACCCGTATTACAGGAAGCACAAACGATTACAGTAAAACCGCAGGTTCTGATGTTGTAGTTATTACTTCCGGCTTGCCACGTAAACCCGGTATGACGCGTGAAGAACTCATTGGCACCAATGCCGGTATTGTAAAAGGCGTAGCAGAAAATATTTTAAAATATTCTCCAGATGCAATCATCATCGTGGTTTCGAACCCGATGGACACCATGACTTACCTCGCTTTGCAAAGTACAGGTTTGCCAAAGAACCGCATTATTGGTATGGGTGGCGCATTGGACAGCGCGAGGTTTAAATACCAGTTAAGCCAGCATTTGCAATGCAGTCCCGCCGATCTTAACGGCATAGTAGTTGGTGGCCATGGTGATACAACGATGATACCTTTAATCCGTTATGCAACATGGAACAGTGCGCCCGTTATAAGCTTCCTTAGTGAAGAACAGCAAAAGCAAATTGTTGCCGATACAATGGTTGGCGGTGCAACACTTACAAAATTAATTGGCACTTCCGCATGGTATGCACCTGGCGCAGCAGCGGCAGCTTTAGTAGAAGCTATAGTAAGGGACCAGAAAAAATTATTCTCCTGCTGTGTTTACCTTGATGGTGAATATGGACAAAGCGATATCTGCCTTGGCGTTCCTGTAGTTATTGGAAAAACCGGTTGGGAAAAGATTATTGATTATAAACTTAACGAAGCAGAACAGGCTGAGTTTGCTAAAAGTGCAGCCGCAGTTCGAGCTATGAACGAAGTGCTGAAGACTATATAAAACCTCTTAAATTCAATTTTAAAAAGCCTCCACAAAATTTATTTTGTGGAGGCTTTTTAATTGAACCCAATTTTGCAGTGGGCTGTATTGGCTGTTAAAAGCTCCTTTATATTCTGTAGTACAAGAGTGCGACGCAAGGAACGATGAGCAATGAACCGCTGGTTGGCTTAAAAAATAAGTTATAACCGTTTAGTGCATTGCTTTTTTAAAGTAAGTTGCTAATGACAAACATTTTATTTCTGCGATTTTTTTTATTTTTTATAAGGATGGTTCAAAAATTGATGTAGAAAAGTTGATCTGTAAATTAATTTTTTCCCACTGCTGCAGTAACAGGTTAAATTATAAAATGCCATTAAAAAAGAGGCTAAAATTTATTTTTTGGTGTTTTAAATTAATTGGTGAATACCCCGTCTAACCTTCAAGAAAATGTGTTTTAAAAACATTCAATTTCCCCCTGAAAGGTTATTTTATTATTTACCGCTTAAATCTTTTTTATGAAAAAATTGATTTCTACTTATGCTGCAACGGCTGCAAGATGCTTTGTATTTTTCTTCTTTTCAGGCACTCTCTTTTTTGTTAACACAGCAAAGGCACAACCCCAGGTCAGCTTTAGCTCCTTCATTCAAAACCTCTCATCCCCTGTAGAAATAACAAATGCCCATGATGGCACTGGGCGGCTTTTTATTGTTGAGCAAGGAGGCAAAATAAAGATTTATAAAAATGGTAAGTTGAAGCATCAACCATTTATAGATTTAGGCAAGGTGGTTGGCAACGGTACTTTTTTGGGCATTTGGAGCATAGCCTTTTCGCCCAACTATAAAAACGACAATACTTTCTTCCTGCTTTTAACTGACAGACAGAGTACATCAACCCTTATGCGCTTTCAGGCAAGCAGCAGCAATCCAGATTCGGCACTGGTAAGTTCTGGTGTTGTATTAATTTCGGTACCAGGCAAGAGTACAGGCGGCCCGCATTTTGGGGATATGAATTTTGGGCCGGACGGATACCTCTATTATACATGGAACGATGGCAGCAATCCGAACACAACCACAAACTTTGCACAGGATGGTACAGTGTTTATGGGCAAAATGCTACGTATAAATGTAACCAACGTTACTAAGCCGCCCTATTACACAATTCCAGCCAGTAACCCCTTTGTTAATAGTGCCACCGTGAGGCCCGAGATATGGAATTTGGGTTTTCGTGATGCCTGGCGCTGGAGTTTTGACCGCGTAACAGGTGACTCATGGATTGCGGATGTAGGGGCTGACAGTGCAGAAGAAGTTGATTTTAGAACGCCAGTTCAGGCCCCTGGTTCCAACTTTGGCTTTCCTTGTTATGAAGCCAACAGGCCATTTATAACAACCGGGTGCGGCAATATCAGCAATTATGTTTTTCCTATATTCAATTATCATCACGATATCTCAACCGGCGGCCAAACAATTATAGGTGGCTATGTATACCGGGGTACATCTTTCCCCTCTTTGCAGGGCTATTATATTTGTTCTGATTTTAGTTCCAACAATTTGTGGAAAATAAAGCCAAACGGTTTAGGGGGTTGGAGTGTTACCCTGCAAAGCGCTATACCAACCGGTATTGTTAGCTACGGCGAAGGGGAAGATGGTGAGTTATATGCAGTTTCATATAATGGTTTAGTTTACCAGGTTAAAGCAACGGGTGCACCCGCATCAGAAAACACTTTGAATCAATTTCAAAACAGTACCATTTCAAAAACCGTTATATACCCAACTTTGGTTAATAACAGCATTGTTATTCTTGATTTAAAAGAAGCCTATAAATTAGTAAGTGTAATTGATATGGCGGGCCACGAAGTATTGCGCAAAACCCTGAACAAGGAAACCGGAAGAATAACATTGAACCTTCCAAAGGTTAATGCAGGCATGTATATAGTTCAGCTATCAGGTGTGCGCAACCTGCAGCAGAAAATTTATATAATGGAGTAAAGAACTTTTAGCACGCATAAATTAAAAAACTGCTCAACTATGGGCAGTTTTTTTAATTTTTAGTTTCTTTTTTAGTGCCTGCTTTTATAAGAGTAATCATCGTCTCTTGCTTTCACTCTTGCTGCTTTTATCCACAATATTATCCACTTGTATGTTCTGCATATTTTTCAACAAAGGGCTTTAAGTTATCAGCGGCATGCGGCATGGGAAACCGAAGTTCACGGCCATTCTGCAGTACAAGGGTGCGACGCAAGTAAAGTTGAGATATATTCAAAAGCCGGGTAAATAACTGTTTTTCTTATTAAGATATAATTTGAATACGGGGGGTCAAAAGTTTAGAATAAATATTGTGCATGGCTGGATCATAAATACCGTTAAATCAATGTTCAGCTATACGATAAGCTTAATATCTTTTTAATTTGACCTGCAAAAAAAATATAATATTTTAGCCTTCATAAATAATCCGGTTGCCCAAAAGTGTAACTTTTTTATGTTATCCAAAACAAACTAATTTCAAACTACCATTTTTTTTTTAAGAGGTCCACAAAATGGCCCTTCAACCAATAATCAAACCTAAAAGTACAGTTTCACCCATGAGAATTCTTTGTCAAAAATGTATTACAGTAACATATGTATGTTTTGCCGTGTTATTTTTTCATACAGTTTCAGCGCAACCTCAAATAACCTACACTCCATTTCTTGATAGTTTAGCCAAGCCCATCGATATTAAAAATGCCGGAGACGGTTCAGGTAGGCTTTTTATTGTTGAGCAGGATGGCCTTATAAAAGTTTATAAAAACGGAGCTGTACTAAGCACACCCTTTCTCGATATCAGCAACCTGGTTACTATTGGAAAATATAAGGGCATAATAAGTGTGGCCTTTCCTCCCAACTTCAAAAGGATGCAAACTTTCTTTGTGTATTATTTAGATAAAAACGATGCTACTGTTATTGCCCGCTATAAGGTTAGCAAAACCAATCCTGATTCTGCTATGGCAAATTCAAGCGTTAAATTATTAACGCTTGCAGCTATTGATACCGGCGATACCAAAGTGAGTATTGGTACAATGAATTTTGGAAAAGATAAGAACCTCTATATCTCCATAAGTGATGGCAGTTATATTGGTAAGGTAACAGCGAATGCGCAAAACATGCAGAAATATTTTGGTAAAATACTGCGCATAAATGTGAATGCAACGGCACCTCCTTACTACACTATTCCGGCCGATAACCCGTATGTAAATAACCCAGATGTGCTTCCCGAAATATGGGCAATAGGTATTAGAAATATGTGGAGGTGGAGTTTTGATAAACTTACCAAAGATATGTGGCTGGCCGATGACGGTAACTCAAACAGGGATGAAGTTGATTTTATAAAACCTACAGATCCGGCAGGCGCAAACCTTGGCTGGAAATGTTGGGAAGGTGACCAGGTATATGATTTAGACAGTTGCAAAGACAGCAATAATTATAAATTCCCCATTTTCAATATTGAGCACGACAGCATTACCGGCGGCTTTGCTATTATTGGGGGTTATGTGTACAGGGGCAAAAGCTATCCAGCATTAAAAGGGTACTATATATGCTCCGATTATATCACCGAAAACATCTGGAAAATAAAGGCAGACAGTCTTGCCGGGTTTAATGTGTACCGGCAACCCGGGGCACCCGAAGGTATTGTGAGTTATGGTGAAGATGAGAGCGGTGAACTGTATGCTATTGTACTTACAACAGGAACCATTTATAAAGTGGGTGCAACAACAGTGGCAGTAAAAACCAGGGAAGCTGCAGCAGATGCAGCCGTTGCAAACGGAAACGGTTTAAAATCCTATGTATACCCAACAGTGGTAGATAACAGTACCATTACAATAGAATTAAAAGAAGCCTATAACTCAGTAAGGGTAATAGATATGGCTGGCCACGAAGTATTGCGCAAAACCCTAAATAATGAAACAGGAAGAATAATCTTAAACCTTCCAAAAGTTAATGCAGGCATGTATATAGTTCAACTATCAGGTGTACGCAACATGCAGCAGAAAATATATATATCAAAATAAGCGGGAGCTATATAAATAATGGATCATGTCCTGGTGTTGTAAAAAAGCACCGGGATATTTTTTGTATCTCTTTGTGAGTAAAATAATACCCACAGCTGAGGAAAGAATAGTTGAATATTTATCAAGAATTATTGACCCGGCTTTGGTACTCTATGGACCGTTCCTTGCGTCGCACTCTTGTACGCCTGAAATACTATTCAGCACAAACCAGCGATGTTGTATACGCCCGTATTTGTATTAGATTCAATGAACGAAACATAAAAAAGCAGCCATGTATTTTGGCTGTTTCAAAAGTTCAGTAAAGTTTTAAACGTACAAGAGTGCGACGCAAGGAAAGCCGCATTTATAGTAAAAGCCCGGCTAATGAAAATTGTATTTTTTATTTGGAATAAATATTGTTTTAGTACAACTATCACGGGCTTATTTATTATTAATAGTTTAACCATGAAAAAACTTCACTCAAACTTTAGTTTGTTCATTATTTTGTTACCAGCTTTTGAAACAATACTCATCGCCTGTTGTGTCACTCACTTGTACGTTCGGATTATAATTGGACATTGAAAGACAGGTTAATTGATTAACATCCTTCACCGATAAAAAAGTTATCTAAGCATTGCCATTGTTTCTTTGCCAATTCTTTCCAAATCCTGCAGCTCCATGCATTTAAAATGGCCTTTGGGGCATTGCTCATAACCGATTTTACTGCAGGGCCTGCATCGTAAATTATCTACTTCGTGAATGATATTTTTAATTTCTGAATTACCGTAATATGGCCCCATGCCAAAAGCGGGTACTGTATTACCCCAAACTGAAATAATGCGCTTGTTAAAAGCTGCTGCAATATGCATCAGGCCCGTATCGTGGCTGATGATCAGTTTCGATTTTCGTACAAGATCTGCGCTCTGGTTAAGATTAAATTTGCCACAGGCATTGTAGATTTTTATGTCATTAACTGAAGCAATTATATCCCCGTCAGTTTTATCTTCCGGGCCGCCTAATAAAATAATGGGATGTTCAATTTTTGCACAGAATTCTTTAAGCTTATGAATGGGTAATTTTTTTGTATTCAATGCTGCGCCAATCACTATACCAATAAAGCCATGCATATGGCTTGCCGGTAAATCAGTTAATGGTACAATATCTTTTTGTGGAATAAAATAATCCAAACCTTTGCCATCGTTCCTTACACCAAAAGGTTGAAGCGTTGCAAGGTAGCGGTCAACAATATGTAGCTGGGGCAGCTTGTTTATTTTAAGTGCAGTAAGCAGCCATTTTTCATAATTAAGTTTATTAAAAGAAAAACTTTGTGCTTTTCTCAAAGCATTTTTTATGCGCCATGTACGCATGTTGTGGTGCAGGTCTATTACAAAATCAAACTGTTCTTTTTTCAATTCAGTAATCATCGCATTCCAGTCATCGGCGAGTATATGCAGCTTATCAATGTATGGATTGGTTTCTAAAATTCCTTTATAACTTTTTTTAGTAAGGTAATGGACTTCCACATCAGGTAACTGCTGCTTTAAGCAGCGTATTACCGGCGTGGTAAGTACAATATCTCCGATAGAAGAAAAGCGGATGATCAAAAATTTCATGCAGCTAAGTTGGGTTAAATACTAAAAGTAAAAAGTTCTTTTGGTATTATTGACCCGTCAATAGTATTTTATAAAATCTTTACTTGCGTAGCACTCTTGTACTATAAATCTTTTTTGTGCTTATATCTGTAAGGGTTTGAAGTATCTTTTTGATGACTATCCTTTTTTCCATTCGCCAATTTCCTTTTCCAAATCGCTCCAGTTAATAGTGTCTTTATTTCGCCCACTTTTACAGCCGCATCAAATTCTTTTAACTGGTCTTCGTTTAATTCATCAGTTACATCCTGTTTACCTGCATAAAATGCCACATCCTCCATCACCATTCTTAAAAAATTTTCATCGTTTATATTATCTACCATTTTGAAGGTTTTAGATTTTACAGACTGTTCCATACAGGTAATATTTATAGTGAAGTTGGGTAATATAAATTTAAAAGTAAAGCCCCAAAGCTTAGCTTAATTTGTAGAGTGATATTTTTTGAATTGCTTTACATCATCAATAAATTTTTCTTCTTTTATTACTTTATTAAAAGTAAACGTTTCTTCAAGCTCCTTTGACCCGCTTTCATCAATGATGTCTTTTTCGGTTTTATGAATTCGACTGTCTAAATCCTTTTTGTACGTGTCAAAGTCAGAATATAAGGTAAATTTTTTACTCTCTAAACCGTCCATCTCGTTTAGTGCATGTTTAAATATTTTTACTGCTGACTCAAGCGTTTTTAGTTGTTCATCTAACCTGTTTTGAATATCCACTTGACTTGTAATTTGCGATTCTTTTTCGTCTGCTGTTCTGCCAAGTTGAAAACTCTTAATGCTTTCCATATCAATGGTTGCTTTTGTCTGCGCCGTTTTGATTTCGTCAATCTTTGACTGAATATAAGGAATCGCATCTTCAGTCAGAGTTTTTCTTTCTATAAGTTCTGTCATCCCTTTATTGATGCTAATTGAATCTTCTGTAGCTTTTTTAGTTGCAGCAATTACAGAATCCATTTTCGCTTTGTCTGCTGCTGCTTTTTGTTCTGCACTTGGCCCACAAGACGTAAATAAATATAATCCAAGTGTCCCAATTAAAAATATATTATTCTTCATTGTCATTTGTTTTAAATTGTTTCAACGTTGGCAGTGTTGTTTGTTAGATGCATTAAAATTGAACATAATTTGCAAAGTTGCGCAATTCAATAATACAACTAATTGAATCCAAAGACAAAAAAATTCTACATTTATTTTTCCGCTACAAGCAGCTTCCCATTGCAATCTTCGCTTAGATAAAAGCCGAATAAAATATCAAAAGCACAAGAGTGCGACGCAAGTAAAGCTTCATTTATATTCTTCTGCCCGGCTCATAGTTTGGCTTCGCTCACTACATATTTATTCTTCAATAAAATTTAAATCCTTATGGTAAGTTTC
>JANXWM010000695.1 GCA_025351145.1 Chitinophagaceae bacterium | reverse complement strand
CTGTATTCTTTTTGGCAGGCATTGAATAAGATGGCGATGCCCAGCAGAAAAAAAGGTATTATAATCTTTCGCATCATAACTGTAAAGAAAAGTAATAATCTGTTAGCAAAAATATTTCTATACCAATAACGCAGCCGGATTAGATAAATTGTTTCCTGTTGCGAGTTCATGAATATTGCGTAATGTGGTAATGGTAATCTGTGTAAGCGCTTCATCTGTAAAGAAAGCCTGGTGGGCTGTTACAAGCACGTTGGAAAAACTCATGAGCCGCTGAATGGTATCGTCTTCAATAACGGTATCTGAAAGATCACGGAAAAAAATATGTTCTTCCTGTTCGTATACATCTATGCCAAGGTAACCAATGAGGCCTGATTTAAGGGCTTCTATTACTACCGGGGTATCAATCAGTCCACCACGGCTGGTGTTGATGAGCATTACGCCTTTTTTCATCATGTTTACCGTTTCGGTATTGATGATATGTTTGGTTTGATTGTTAAGCGGACAATGAAGCGAAATAATATCAGAACTTTTAAGCAGTTCTATTAAAGGTAAAAACTGAACGCCTGCTGACTCCAGTTCTTTATTCGCGATAACATCGAAAGCAATCACGGTGCAGCCAAATCCAATCATGTTTTTGCAAAATGCCTTACCGATATTTCCTGTACCAATTACACCAACTGTTTTGCCATGAAGGTTAAACCCAAGCAAGCCATTAAGCGAAAAATTCTGTTCCCGTACACGGTTATAAGCTTTATGCGTTTTACGGTTTAAGGTAAGTATCATGGCTACTGCATGTTCAGCAACGGCTTCGGGTGAATAAGCTGGTACGCGGCAAACGTGGATGTTATATTCTTTGGCTGCGGCTATGTCAACATTATTAAAACCTGCACATCGTAAAGCAATAATCTTTACTCCTTTTTCTGCAAGTTGCATAATGAGCTGTTCATTTACTTTGTCGTTTACAAATACACAAACAGCTGTAGTATTATTTACCAGATTTACCGTTTGCATATCGAGCGGCACTTCAAAGTATTCAAGCTGGAAACCAAAGCTGTCGTTGTATTTATTAAAGAATTCTTTGTCGTAAGGCTGAGTGGAAAAGAATGTGATACCCCCCGCCCTAAAGGGAGCTTTATCAGCAGGCATCATTTCACTTGTTGCCATATTTTAATTTTAAAAAAAAACACAAGCTACCTAAAAATTAAGGTGTAAAAGATAAATAGGAGCAAGGTTTAGTAGTGTTATATTTTTATGAACCAAACTGCATTACTACTATGACACCCTGTTGCGTCGCACTCTTCAATGGTTTATTCGCTATTGGGCATGCGGCAGTCAGCATTACTAAATGGTACTCCCTGTATTTTCAGTTCCCATTTAGGGGCGGTGGGGCAACTCTCCCACCATGTTTGCAGGCACTACCCATGCATCAAATTCTTCGGGGGTTACGTAACCGAGTTTAACCGCCATTTCTTTTAGCGTTGTTCCTTCTTTATGCGCAGTTTGCGCAATCTCTGCAGCTTTGTAATAACCAATTTTTGTGTTTAAAGAAGTTACGAGCATCAAAGAATTGTCAACATGTTTTTTAATGTTGGCTTCAATGGGCTCAATACCCACAGCACATTTATCGTTAAAGCTTACACAACCTTCACCAATAAGCCTTGCACTGTGCAGGAAATTATAGATCATCACCGGCTTAAAAACATTCAATTCAAAATGACCGTTGCTGCCGCCAATGCCAATGGTAACATCGTTGCCCATTACCTGTGCGGCAATCATAGTTAATGCCTCGCATTGCGTAGGGTTTACTTTGCCCGGCATAATGGATGAACCCGGCTCATTATCAGGAATAAATAATTCGCCAATGCCACTGCGCGGACCACTACTGAGCATGCGTACGTCGTTGGCAATTTTCATTAAACTTACGGCGACAGTTTTTAAAGCTCCGTGTGCTTCTACAATGGCATCGTGTGCGGCCAATGCTTCAAATTTATTTTCGGCAGTAATGAATGGAATGCCTGTTAATTGAGCAATATTTTTGGCAACTAATTCTGCATAACCTTTTGGTGTATTAATGCCTGTGCCAACGGCTGTACCGCCTAAAGCCAGTTCGCTTAAATGAGCCAGCGAATTGTTGATTGCTTTTAATCCATGCGATAACTGTGCAGCATAACCACTAAATTCCTGGCCTACAGTTAGCGGTGTGGCATCCATAAAATGGGTGCGGCCAATTTTTACCACATGCATATAAGCTTTGCTTTTTGCAGCAAGTGTATCACGCAGTTTTGTAATGCCCGGAATTGTGGTTTCTACCAGCATTTTATAAGCTGCGATATGCATTGCCGTAGGGAATGTATCGTTGCTGGATTGTGATTTATTGACGTCGTCATTGGGGTGCAGGAATTTTTCCTTGTCTCCTAATTTTCCGCCGTTCAATACATGGCCGCGGTAAGCCACCACTTCATTCACATTCATATTGCTTTGGGTGCCGCTGCCGGTCTGCCATACCACCAGTGGAAACGCATCATCCAGTTTTCCTTCC
>JANXWM010000689.1 GCA_025351145.1 Chitinophagaceae bacterium | reverse complement strand
ATGTCCAGAACTTAACGATGCGCCAGAGTTTATTGTTAAAAAAAAGACGTACATAATTAATCAATGCAGAATGAGTAAATAATTCCTGGTAGTTGTTGTGCCATGCAAGCTGTTCATGCTGAAAAATAATTTCAGAAATAATGGTGGTACCGCTGCGGCCGCTGCCAAAAATAATGATGGGTTTTTCAAGCAGCTCCTCATATTTTATTGGCGAATCACTCATAGCGAGAATGGTTATTTAAAAGCAGAATTTTATTAATATAATTATGAGGCCAGCTTTATATCTTTCCTGGTCTTTACTTGCGTCGCACACTTGTACTGCAGAATATATACAAGCTTTTCACAGCCAGAACATCAGCTTCATTATGAATTTACTATCTCCATAATCTTCGCTTTTGTTTCATCGCTCAGCGCTGTTTTTGCAGAAGCCGCGGCCCTGTTGTTCCTGTTTTGCACAGAAATTTTTTCCATAAAATCATCAATAAATTTTGATGGTTTTAAGTTGATGTGCTGCATCATATCCGCAATAAACTGTTTCGGCTGTTTTACAAAATCTTCGTAGTTGGCCGTATATACTTTTGCATTCAGTTTCTTAATTTCATAAGCTGTTGTCTCCATCAATTTCCGGTACTGAAAAGCCGCAAACAATGCCTGGTCAGTTGAAAGTTCTTTTGCTTTTTCAAGTTCTTTATCAGTATAAGCGCCAGTCCACCAAAGCTGGTTGGTAATTTGACCACTCCATTGAACTTCAAGCCAGGAGCGGACTGTAGCCACCGGATCCCTCATAATTTGTATAAACACTGCATCCGGAAAAACACTGGTTAAATATTCCATGCGTGCCGGACCGGTTATTTTAAAAGCAAGGCGTTTGCGTTTTTGGTACTTTACCATTTTTGCAAAATGGGTGCGCATGTTGATGCGTTCCTCTTCAGTGGCACGTTCATCAATTAAAAAGTTTCTTGAAAAATCAATACGTGGGCCAGTAACTGCCTCCCAGAAATCGTACCGTTCAATTGGCCGGAAGAAACCTTTATTGATAAGCGACTTATTGTTCTGCGTATTCATGCCGGTGATATGCCAGAGGCTGTTATCAAAAACCCGGCGCAGGTAATTAACTGCTGCTGATTTTGGAAGTAATTCCTGGTAATTTGAATGCCAGGCCAAATCTTCGTGATGAAAAATAATATCAGATATTACGGTAGTGCCTGAACGGCCCGTACCGAATATGATGATTGGTTTTTCAAGAAAATGTTCGTTGGCATCAAGAAAATTACTCATTCAATGCTTGGTTTAATTTATTAAGCCATTGGAATAGCCAGCGATGGATCGAGCAATGGATCAGGCAAGCCATGAATAAAGAAAGCCTTTCTCTTTTTCACTGCATCTTCAACCGGTTTTCGGTACAAAATATAAATGGCAAAAATAAACGTCATATTATACCATAGCGTTGACTCCCAAACACGGCTTATAAAGAGCCCCGCAAAAATGGAAATAAAATAACTTATACTGGGCACTGCCAGCAGCATATTATCGTATTTTATGGCAAACATAAAATTCTTGTACCCATGATAAAGAATTGTACAGACGACCGTAACAAAAAATACAAGACCTATATACCCAAATTCCACTGCATATTCTACAAACGTATTGTGCATTACATGATCATCAATACCGGGAGCGTACCTGGTAACTGCATAAGCTGATGCCGATTCATCACCACCCAAACCAAATAAAGGGTCTTCATTTAATGCTGAAATACCAGCCGCCCAATAGCTTAACCTGTCGCCACCGCCTTCTTCTTCTGTTTCATAAATAAAGCGCTGTATAGTTGGTGAATCTTTAAATAGATAAGCGGCTGCACCAACGGCAACAATTGCTGACACGATTATAACCACTTTAAAAGTGAGGCTGTAGTTCCATATACCCAGCAAACCACCAAGGCCTCCCAGTATTACATAAGTGAGCAAGCCATTACGTGATGCAAGGTTCATTATTACAACGAGCAGGCAGCCAAGCGCTGCAAGGCTTACAAGTCGTTTATAAATATTTGATTTTGGTTCAAAAATGGCGACCATTAAAAATACGCCCAAGGCGTTCATGTTAGCAGAAAAGTCGCCATGATGAGATTCGCCAAAACTAATTGTATCGAATTTTTCTGATACTGCCCCAAACAAAAGCATATTTGCCAGCACCAGCATGGTAAGGTATGGTGCCATGTCTTTTATAAGCGTTAGCCCACGGTAAAATAAATCTTTATGATGGTTGATGAGTACTTTTAGGTATATAAAAAAGAACCCTAGCTTTATTATTTTCATGATCATTTTTGGGGTAATACCCTTGAGGCCGGCTTTGCCCATAAGCGGCAAAAGCATATCTACTATTTGCGGGTGCATATGCCACATAAATATGCCAATAAAACAAAACACAAAAAACCCAAGGTAGATCATGGAAAATTTGTAAGGTACCAACAGGCGGTTTTTGGTTATAAAATCATAAATAAGCAGGGGTGCGGTTAAAAGAATGGCTGTAGTTTCCGTTTCTGATCCTGAGTCTGCTGTTCTAAAAGAGCCTTCCACACAGGCAATAAAAAGTAAAGTGGGCATAAGATACGCCCTGTCCAGCAATACAAGCGGTATAGATACGGCCAGAAATGCGTAGCCATTGTTCATGTACATAGACAGGAACGCTGAACCTACCATGGCAAAATTCGCAGTCCAGTACCAGATGGTTTTTAATTTTACATCCTTATTCATAAAAGATCTTTTATAAATTTTATTTTAAATCTTCAGCAGAAAATATGTTTTGCACTATATAAAATATGGCAAGGTTTTTATTGGCCCAACTGCATGAATATTATTGACCGTTCCTTGCGTCGCACACTTGTACTTTTGTATTTTTTCTGAACTTTTAACAGCCTGGCCGCTCACTAATTTGCAAATGTATCAGCCGCATTTTAAAAAATTATTTTTTGTTTGCTCTTAAATTTTATTTTACTGCAGCACATTGCCGAATAGAATTACCGAACGTACAAGAGTGCGACGCAACTAAAGCTGAAATATGTTTTATTGCCTGGTTCAAAATATTTTATACCTGTTCTTTAATTTGTGTTACTGCTTTTTTTTCTTTTTGCAATGTTGGATTCCAGTGCGAAAAATCACGGTCAAGTATTTTTTCAAGTTCCGCAACATCATCTTTATAAATATCCCAAAGATAAAGCCTGTCTTCCATTGAGAGCCTTGGGGGATCTTTTGTTTTCCATGATTTCTTTAGCCTGTCTTTTATAAACTTTGGTGTAAGATCGATGAGGAACCGTGTGCCTTTAACCCCGAATAATTTATTTGTAAGCTTATTGGCTTTTCTATCGAAATGAAAGTTGACGATCTCTTTGTTGGGAATGATGAATTGATCGTTAACGCCGAGGAAGCGGAACAGGTTGCTCATGGTGCCATCGAAATCATTTTTAAGATCGTCGAGCAAAATAATTTTTACCTGCGATGGATCGAATCTTTTGTACCAGGATTTAAGGATGTCTGCAAACATACCGGCTTGTATATAAGTACGCAGCCTTGATTCATCTGCACTGAAATTGCCGGTGGTGTTGAGCCATGTTTTTTCGCCTTCTTCACCTTCAAGCGTGATGTATCCTTTTTGCTTAAGATTAATTTCGATTGCTTCGCGAAAAGGCAATTGTTCTTTGCCCATACCTTTCTGCATAAGCCAGCTTGAGAATGCACGGTCGAGCGGGTTACGAAAACAAAGTACCAGTTTTATATCAGGAAAATTTTGCTTAATACGGTCTGCCACAAAAGGCAGGAAACTGTAGCTGGGCGTGGCTTCGCCTATTGCTTTGGCAGTGCCTGCAGCATCGAAATTACGGGCATAAAAATCCATGCCTTTGCTGTAATGCAGACTGAAAAACCTTGTTTCTTTTACTTTAGCAGTGAACACTTCGGGGTGTTGCCCAAGATAAAAGTGCAGGGAAGTTGAAGCGCATTTTGGTGGACCAATTATGATGAAATTCGGATACATTTTATCTGTGTTTATACTAACCTTTTTATTGAATTTTTGCTGTAACTGACTGGTGCAATCTAAAATAAAAAGCAACATCAATCTAAATATTTATCGTAACCATTTTGAGTTAACCAACTATTTACTTCTGCATAGTTTTCAATCATATCTTCCAGTTTTTCGGGGTTCAATTTTTTTGAAACAGCTTCTAATGGCAAGTCGGTAACATTGAGGTATTGTAAAATCCCTGAAATGGTTGGCTGCCAGTTTTCAAAATCTTCGTAATAAACAATTTTTCTGTCCAGGTTTTTTGAAGCTTCTTCAAGTTGCCTATTAAAGCCTTCTATCTGCTTCATTTTTTTACTGAGTTCATTTACATCTACATGGAATTTCGGAAGAATATCCGTTTTAACGCCAGCTTCTTTGTGATAGATTTTTGTAGAACGGGCCCTTAAATCGGAAAGCGTATTGCGCAATACGTTTTTCCTTATCAGCACAATTACTTTTACATCATTGCTTTTTAGGTAGTTAAAAATGCCCGGTGTATAATAAGTTTGAAAATGCATGAGTTTAAAACCCTTTGCTTTTTTGCCGTCTTTTTTTTCTGCAAAAAAATTATTTAAAAAACCCGGTAACGTGAGCAATAACTTAGGGTAGTTAAATACATAATTAAGCTTATTGCCAATAAATGGTAAGCGCCAGAATGAGTATTTGTATTCTGTATGATAGATGGCTCCTTTAAAAAAAAACAGTTCACCGGCGCAAAGTATTTCCGGGTGGGTGTCGAGTGATTTTATCAGTAGGGTAGAGCCTGTTCGGGGTGTAGTTAAAATAACAAATTTGGTCATTAGGTATGATTTAATCTGTTATTTGTTCGGGGGTAATTTCCTGTTGCTGCTGCATTTGCATTCTTTTTCTTTTTCCACCGCCACCGCCGCCTTTGTTACCTTTATTTTTTACCAGCTTCATCAGTTCTTTACGTAATTCCACAAAATCTTTACCGAGCAACCTGGGTTTCTTTAAAAAAGCATAGGAAAAGAAAACAGTTAAAATGGTACACAATACTGTAAAAGCAATGATGTCGTTGTTAAACGCAAGCATCAGCAGCCAGTAAATAAGATAAGAAGGTGCAACAGTAATAAGGCTAATAATAGCACCATTCTTAAAAGGATGAATAATAAATTTTTCCCAGCCTTTGGCAAACACCCTTTTTTTAATAGTGAGAAGCATAGTTATATAACCAAAAACAGAAGAAAGAGTAACGCCTGCAGCAATGCCTGTAAGATTCCAGAAACTTCCTATATATACACATATTACGAGCACAATTACATACTGAAGTTTCCTGTTTGCATTTTTATAAACAAGGTTTTTTGCACGCATCAGTGCATCGGAAACTTTGGTAGTTATTCTAAATGGCAAGGACATAAATAAAATCTGCATGGGAACAACCGCATTTAGCCATTTAGCGCCAAGGAGCAGTAAAACAATTGGCTTACAAAATACAATTGCAAAAAGGCTTATTGGCAACAGCATTGCATTGGAGAATGAAAGGCCTCTTGAAAAAAATTCATAAAGCTTATCTTCCTCATCGTTGATCTTTACCATAAATGGCATCATCACTTTCTGTATCATATCACCTAAATACCTTACCGGTATATTGCTGATACGATACGATCTCTCGAAAGTACCCAATGTTGAAATTGGTACTAATTTTCCTATTTCAAGCATAATACCAAAACCACTTATAAAATTATAAACGCGTATAAGTGTAAGCCCCACGCCATAACTAAAAAGATCTTTCCAGTGACGTAATGTGGCACCAATAAACACAGGAATTGGTTCCAGTATCCAAACCATAATAAGGCGTGCCACGTTATAAAAAAGAATAGAGTAAACCAGCGACCATACACCATACCCTTTCATGGCCAGTATTACGCCAAGGATGTTTGAAAGCATAAGGCTTAAACTGTCGCTGAAAAAAACCTGTTTGAATTTAAATTCTTTCTGTAAAAGATTAAGTGAAGAAGAACCGAGGGATAAGAATATAAAACTAAGGCCAAGCATCCTCAGTACATCAGTGAGTTCT
>JANXWM010000628.1 GCA_025351145.1 Chitinophagaceae bacterium | reverse complement strand
CCCTGAAGAAGCGGGGGTAGAACCAACTTTTGCAATCAGGATTTGATCCCTTTTATTGTAGAAATACTCTAATGTAAGATCTACTTTATTATTAAACAGGGTTGCATCTAAACCTACATTGTAATTATTTGCCCTTTCCCAGGTAAAATCAGGATTAGCCAAAGTTCTTTCTCCTAAGGTTGTTACAACAGCGCCATTGATTGGGTAATTTCCAAAACCATAAGTAGAAAGGTAATCATACTCATGATAAGTATTGTAAAGATATATCTGGTCGTTACCCATCTGTCCGTATGACGCTCTCAGCTTTAAATAATTGATTGCTTTAACATGAAAGAAACTCTCATTGGTTACATTCCAGCCTAATAAAAGGCCAGGGAAAAATCCGAATCGCTTAGACTCAGGAAAATTGTACGAACCATCATAACGCCAAATGAATTCAGCGAGATATCTTTCTTTGTAATTGTATTGCGCCCTGCCATAATAGCCCAACCGTGCCCTTTCATAAGCGCTGCCGTTAGTATTTTGCCCTTCTGTTCCACCAGCAAAAAGCTGGTCAACTGCGGGCGAAATAAAATTTCTGCGATATGCAAGAAACCCGTCGCCACTAAATCTTTCCTTTGTAACACCTGCTAACAAACCTATATTATGATTGCCAAATTTATGATCATAATTCAGCATAGCCGTAAGGTTCGTATTTAATACTGATCCGTAAGTTTGAGTTAACCTTGGATCAGTAAAATTTGATCTTACCGCACCAACCAGTTTAGGAGTTACACCATCGTCTTCATAACTGATTTTATCCCAGTAATAAAGCGTCCATGGCGTTTGCCAGGTTTTCGAAGTTTGACTGTTTTTATCAACCGCTGCAGATAAAGTCAGCTTTAACCCTTTTACCCATGGATTGGTTATATCTATTGATCCATTTGCCTGTACATAATCGGTTGGGTTATCATTGTAACCTGTGGCATTAGTGGTAATTACATAAGGGTTTTGGCCGTTTTCAATATCCGGACCAGGTTTGCCATTTGGCCAAACTTCAGGCTCTGTTGGGCGCCCCCTCATCAACATACGGAAAATAGATCCTGCACTTTCTGTAGGAAAGCGCCTTTGTTCCCTGCGAGCTAAAATGCCTACTGTGGTACTTATATATTTATTCACCTTAGCTGTCAGGTTTGTCCTGAAATTATACTGCTCATAGCTGGTAGCCGAGTTTTTGTAATAGGCATCCTGATGTACATATCCAAGCGAGGTGAAATACCTGAAGTTTTCTGAACCACCACTTAATTGAAGGTTATGTCTGGTTTGTGGAGACCATGTTTTAAAAGCGTCACCAAACCAGTCTGTATTTGGATGACCCCAGGGATCACTGCCATCGGCAAATTTTTTGACATCATCAGGGCTGTATTGAGCCTTTACGATACCCACTCCAAAAGCAACTGGTGTATATGTTCCTGTTGTCTTTATAGCAGTTGCAGCAGCTGCCCATTCTTCAGGATTTTTTCTTAACCCATTGTAAATACCCAGTTCATTCATGATGCTTGCATACTCAAACGCATTAGACATTTTTGGAATCATACCCGGCTGGCTGTAACCCTGGTTGAAATCATAAGTAAACTTAGGTTTACCGCTATTTCCTTTTTTAGTTGTAACAAGGATTGCACCATTCGCAGCCCTTGCACCATAAATGGCAGCCGAAGCATCTTTAAGAACAGAGATAGATTCGATATCCCTTGGATTTAAACGGCCCAATCCACCATCTCTGTCAGGAATACCATCGATTACCACCAGTGGACTGCTGTTACCCAGCGTGTTTGTACCACGGATAGCGATGGAAGCACCATCATAACCAGGTTCGCCGCTTGTTTGAATTACTACAAGACCCGGTAAACGGCCAGCCAACGAATTAGATAAGTCAACAGCGGGAGATTTTATAAGATTTTCACCTTTAATGGCACTTACGGCACCGGTAACTGTTACCTTTCTTTGGGTGCCATAACCTACTACTACTACATCTGTAAGTTGTTCAGAACTTGTTGCCAGAGAAACAGAAATATTATCCTGCTCACCTACAGTTATCTCCTGGCTTTTATAGCCAACAAAAGAAATAACAAGTACCGAATTATTATCAGGTACAACAATGGTAAAATTACCATCTAAATCGGTTGTTGTTCCTTTTTTGGTGCCTTTTAACGATACGGATACAGACGGCAGAGGGGCACCCTTATCATCAATAATTTTACCCGTTACTTTTTTATCAGGAGCAGGGTTATAAAAGCCCCTGGCCTGAACATCTTTTAAAGAAAATAGTAACAGAAAAAAACAGCATAGTGCTGCATACAAAGATTTGTGTAAAATTTTTTTACAGTAATTTTCTCTCATAACTAGCAAATTGGAAGTGGTTAATAATTTTTATTATACTAAATCTTGTACAATCTAAAATTGCAGTCAGGTGTCGTTCAAGTAGATTTTATTCATATAGCTTGGTTTTATTTTGTTGAAAATTGTTTACAATTAATTTAAAGTATTACCCCCGGTTATCCGTTGATTTTCCCAGCCGAAGATTCCCTGAAAAACAAAAGCGGCTCAAGAACAATCTTCTCTTTTACCGCAATTTCCAGTTCTCCATTTTTAAAATTGATCATATCCATTAATAACCCGAACGCCTCTTTGCCCATTTGAACTGTTTGCTGATCTACCGATGATAATGAAGGGCTTATATGCTCGCCAAAACTTTCATTTGCAAATCCAATTACCCCAAAAGCAGAAGGCACATTTATTTTTCTTTCTTTCAAACCTTTCATTACTCCAAGTGCTGTAAAATCCTCAACGGCAAAAACAGCATCCGGAATAACAGGAAGGTTAAAAAAATAATCCACAGCTGCTTTTCCTGATTCTATTGACAAGTTACCCTGGTATATAAACGATTCATTAAACTCTACATTATTCTTTTTCAATGCTGCAATATATCCACTCAACCGGTCACTGAATGTCTTCAAATGCTTTGCACCAGAAACATGGGCAATCCTTGTATAACCTTTTTGTATAAGGTGTTCAGTTGCATCAAATGCCCCTTTAAAATCATTAATTACAACAGAAGGCACATTTAAATCATCATTGTTACGGTCAAAAAAAACTAATGGTACATTTCTTTTTTTTAATTCCTGGTAATGCGAAAAATCAGTTGTTTCTTTTGCTATAGATGCCAGTATCCCATCAACCCTTGCACTCAAAAAAGTTTCAATAGCTTTTTTCTCCAGCACCGAACTCTCTTCAGATTGATAAAGAATAATACTGTACCCCATACTGCTGGCCGTATTCTCTATTCCATGCACCACTGACCCAAAAAAGTTCATTTGGGCACTGGGTATTATAACTCCTATTGTATGTGATTTTCCAGAGCGTAGGGACGATGCGATTTTATTTCTTTTATACTTTAATTGACTGGCTTTAGCCTGAACTCTGTCTTTTGTTTCTGTACTAATTCGGGGATGATCATTTAATGCCCTTGAAACAGTGGCACTCGTTAGATTTAATTCCCTGGCAATATCGTGTATGGTTATTTTTTGAGACAATCTGTGCAATCGTGTGCGCAATGTACAGATTTCTATTTCACATGACCAAGTTTTGAGACACTTTTTTTAACAAAAAACTCACATCTATACTTTTTAAGTGTCTTTTCAAGAATTACTAATTAAAACAGGCAATTAATGTGTAAAAGATACACTTGAAAAAGATGTAAAAATTTATACGCCCATAAACAAAAAGACAAATTTTGAACCGGGCTTTTATTTATTAATGAAGCTTTGGTTGCGTCGCACTCTTGTACGTTCAGATATTCTATGCAGCAAATTATCCTTATAATATATATCCGTTTAAATTTTCAAATTAACTTTCGCTCAAGCTTTAAGGAAGATCGCAACAAATAAAAAATGCTATAGCTGCGGCTATAGCATTCAACCCGAATTTTGCAGTTGGGTGTATTGGCTTTTAAAAGTTCAAATATATTTGATTGTACAAGAGTGCGACGCAAGAGGCGATGCTATAAAATACAAATGCCGGGTACCTCATTTAATCTGTCTCTGGCTTTAAACCCCCTGCAGAAAAGGCTTTCCTGACCGTAATGCTGTATTTTATCTGGTACTGCAATGCTTCCATTGCATTGGAAAGATAGACCAGCGGAGCATTCCAGTTGATGGCAATTTCATTGCTGGCATAAGCACAATCAATATCACTGTAAGCTGTTTCTGGTTCTGTAAAATCGTAATGGCATTTATCCTGCATGCCGGGATTGGGGCCACCTGCAAGCAAGCCTGGAACCGGCTCATCAATACCATCAGCTACCGACTGGCGATGATGAGGATGCATGGTAGATTTTGTGCCCATACCGGTTACAAAACAATATCCGGTTGCATTGCGGCCAAGAATATAATCGAGATTGGTTAATGCGTTATTGATGTATTTCTTATCTCTTGTAATAAAGTAAGCATTGATCAATACTATGCTTTGATTGGCCGCAACTGCATTGCTGCCCCAAATAAAATCTTTGGTTGTTTGCCCAATTACGGTGTTAAAAGCATTGTCATTTACGTTTTGCAGATAAGTATCTGCAAAACTGATTAATTGTTGTTTGATTATTGAAATATCTTCTGCATGTTTTGATAACGATTGTTCATTTCTGATCAAGGTATAATCACCGGGCAAATAAACATTGCTCCATGAAGGCAGGGTCATTTTATCATTCATGCGTTCTTTTACAACTTTGTAATATTGTTCGTCTTTTGTTGTTGTATATAACTCGCATGCCGCCCAAAACCATTCGTCTTCAAAATGCTTATCGCCATAGCCACCCGTAGTGATTTTGGGTTCATACATTTTATTCATTGCATCCTGGTTATACTCAAGTGCAGGGTTTTGCAAAGCCCATTGCCATGCTTGCTGCGACATTTTTAAACAACTGTCACTTAAGCCGGGCAACTGTTTGTTAAACATTTGGAATATGCGTGCAGCCTGTGCTGTAACTGCTGCAAAATCAAGCGTGGCAGCTGTTCCCTTTTGAACCACATATCGTGGCACCTTTGTAACCCCTGGCATTACCATACCATCAAAAACAGCATTGGTACATTTATTATACACACCACCATCATTGGTATCCTGCATGGTAAGCATCCAACGCAGGTTGTAAAGTATTTCGTTGAGAATATCAGGAACTTTATCAAAGCTTTCCGGAATATTGGTATTGAGCGTATCGAAATACGCAGCAAAATCTTCGTAAGCAGATAACAAAGTGCCCATACTAATACCGGAGTTTACAATATACTTATTATAATCTCCTGCATCATACCAGCCACCTGGGCAGGATATTTTTTTACCAGCCGCACGTTGACCGGTTGCTGCAGAAGGATGAATCCAAACTTCCGTATCAGGATGCCCTGCAGGCCTTGCCCATTTGCCTGCAAATTGCGCATCAAGCGGCATAGATGCACGCTGAAAATAAAACCCTTTTAAAGAAGCTACCGCTGCATAATGCACTGCATTGTTACTTATACTAAAAGTGTATGAGTAGCCAACATTGGGAACCGCCACAACATAAGATCCTTCTTTTTCAAATACGCTGAAATCTGCAATGCGTGTTACCGTTGAAGAGTTTTGAGATTGCTTTTGCTCACTCAGCTTTCCTTTAAATACTATGTCCTTTGAACCGGGAACTGTAATAAAAAAATCTGTTGTATTTGTTGCACCAATTATCACAGCACTTTTAGGTGCATGAATATAATAACCAAGCTGGTTGATCATTATTCTTTGCTGTGCATGCATACATGTAATGCTTATCATTAAAACAAAAGACAAAAATATTTTTTTCATGCAGTTTTTGATTTTAAAATGGTTAAAATAGTGCAGCTGTTAACTTATGATATTTTTATGAACCAATCATCAGTACTGCTATGAAGCTTTACTTGCGTTGCACTCTTGTACGTTCGGATTATTGCTGAACAACG
>JANXWM010000620.1 GCA_025351145.1 Chitinophagaceae bacterium | reverse complement strand
CTCAATAGTATTCCCGAACGTACAAGAGTGCGACGCAACAGGCGATGCCATTTGTTACCAGGTTTGGAGCAAAAAAAATCCCTGCTAAAAAGAGGGATCATGCACTTTATTATGAAGAAAAAAATTACCAGTTGCCCATCTGTTCTTCTACAATGCGTTCGGGCTTTTCGGCTTCGTGCAGTTGCCAGTCGGGATCGTATTTTACAAACCAGCTGAGCCATAGACTTCTTGACATGCGCATGAAAACCGGTTGCAGTAAAAGCAGCGTTACAGAATTAACGCCGAGCCAGTAAAAAATACTGTTATCGTAAATGGAGAAACCGAGCAATACCCACCATGCGGCAAAAGTGGCCACGGAATAGGCCACAGTAAGTGCGTAGCTTACATAGCTGGTGCCATAATAAAAACCTACTTCTATCTCTGTGCGCTGCCCGCATACGGGGCAATGATCGTTCATTTTTATGTAGCGGCTTTTTTTAAATTCGTAAGCATTTTGCGATTGAAACAGGTGCCCCTCCCTGCACCTTGGGCATTTATTGGCCAATACGGTTAATACATAAGATGGTTTGCCTTTCTTCTCTTTGCTCATAACTAAAAATTTGAGGGCGCAAATTACGCATTAAAAACGGGAAGAAGGATGGTACCCAACTGTTGATATACTATTTGGCCTTACTTGCGTCGCACTCTTGTACGTTTGGATTATAACTGAACACTAAGCCAGCACCTTTTCCATCTGCATGCTCCTTGAACCTTTTACCAGTATAAAACTGTTTTCTACATGCTGTTGTACAAACCAATCCCTTGCATCTGCGGCATTATTAAAGAAGAGAAATGGATGGCTGATATTTTTAAAATCCCCGCCAACTAATGCTACTGATTTCCATTTGTACTGATCAATTAATGCAGCAATATTTTCGTGTTCTTTTATGCTTTCTTCGCCAAGCTCCATCATGCCGCCGAGCATGAGCATTTTATTATCTGCATGCAGTTTTGCAAAATTTTCGATGGCTGCTTTCATGCTGGTTGGGTTTGCATTATACGCATCGAGGATAATTTTGTTTGTTCCCTTTTCTATCAACTGAGAACGACTATTGGATGGGGAGTAATTTTCTATCGCCGATTTTATTTTTTCATCAGGCACATTGAATTTTTTGCCCACCGCAATGGCGCATAACACGTTGGGTAAATTATATTCACCTACGAGTTGTGTTTTTAATGTTTGGAAAGATGTTCCTTTTATAATAGCTATTTCAAGAAACGGTTCGCTTTGTAAAACATGGCCTGTAACTTCTCCTGCTGAAGTGCCGTACCAGCTTGTATTTGAAATTCCTTTTGACATACTGTGCAGGTAATCATAATCATCAAATGCAAAGATGCTGCCGTTGTGTGCACGTATGTAATCGAATAATTCACCCTTGCCTTTTTTTACACCTTCTGCACCACCAAAACCTTCTAAGTGTGCTTTGCCGCAATTAGTAATAATACCATGAGTAGGTTGGGTATAAACACAGTAACCTGCAATTTCTTTCTGGTGGTTAGCTCCCATTTCTATTACAGCTATCTCTGCATCTTTTTTAATGCGGAGTAAAGTAATTGGTATACCAATATGATTGTTGAGATTGCCTTCTGTGGTATAAGTTTTATATTGTTCACTTAAAACTGCGTGTACGAGTTCTTTGGTAGTGGTTTTTCCATTGCTGCCGGTAATGGCGATATAAGGAATATTAAATTGTTGGCGGTAATGTTTTGCCAGTTGTTGCAAAGCGTTTAGTACATCGTTTACAGGTATGATGCGTGTATCATTGCTGTTTACCGATTCATCGGTAATGACATAAGCGGCACCTGCTTCAAGGGCCTGCAATGCAAACAGGTTGCCATTAAAATTGGGGCCTTTTAACGCGAAGAAAAGATCACCCGTCTGTAGTTTTCTTGTATCTGTTTGTATAGACGGGTGCCGTAAAAAAACCTGGTATAATGATTCGATAGTCACCGGCAATATTATTTGGGGCACAAGTTAAGAAAGGGATGGCAAAAATATTTTAACCCAAATTTTGCAGTAGAAACTTTTTGAGCCGGGCAGTAGATTTTTATTGCATCGTTCCTTGCGTCGCACACTTGTACTGCAAAATATAACTGGGCTTTTAACAGCCAGTACACCTAACAGCAAAATCCGGGTTTAAGGAGTAAACAATCATTGGGGCAGAGGTACAAAAAAGGCCACTCACCTGTTCAGCAATATTCTGCAGCACAAGTGAGTGACACAACGGAAGCTTAATAATGAACCGAAAGAGGGTAACAAAAAAATGAATTTATGGATTGCTCAATCCTGCAATAATATTAATTGTAAGCGCTACGATAGCTGTATTAAACCCAAAAGATAAAAGCCCGTGCAGCAATACCAGCCTGCGCAACCTTTTAGAAGTGACCTCTACATCAGAAACCTGGAAAGCCATGCCGAGTACAAATGCGAAATACGCGAAATCAAGAAAATCAGGTTTTTTTTCGCCTGGAAAATTAAGCCCACCGGCATGTGTTCCGGATTGTGCTTCATCATCATCGTAATAAATATGCGCATACCGGACGGTAAAAATAGTATGCACCAATATCCATGAAAAAATCATGGCTGCTAATGCTACAAAAAGATGCAATGCCTTTATTGCTGAACTTTCTGATTTTGTAACAAGCATTAATATTACAGCAAGTAAACTGACAAATGTTGACACAAGCACAATGATAAAAATAACGATACGGCTCTCATCTTCCGCTTTTGCCTGAAGTCGTATTTGAGCCTGCGGCGTTTTAAAAAAGATTGACCACTCCATAATAAGCAGGCCTAAGCTGAAAATATCCCAGCAAATCATTAAATGAGTTAATGCATCAATGTTTTTAAAAGGAAAAATAAAAAACACCGCAACCGAAAGAGCTAAACAAACAAGCAGTTTGTGACTTGCATGTAAACGGTTAATCAAAAGTTTTTTTTCAGTTACTTTTTGCGGTTTCATAATATGAAAAATAAAGAGATCCCCTGTTGGGCACAGTTAAAGTAATTAACAAGGCTATTGATATCTAAAGACCGGAAGAAATTTTAAAAGGTCGCAGCAATTATTTTTTACTTTGCTGCTGTCTTTTAATAACGAAACTGCAAGCCTATTTAAGCTTTGCAACCTGTGCGTTAAAATAATCTTTTGTTGCAATAACATCGGGCAGGCTGTTGTACCAGTTTGATTCCTGTTCAATTGAAAGCATGCCGCTGAAATGCTGGCGTTTCAATTCTGCAAAAATTGCGGGAAAGTCAATAACACCCTTACTTACAACTGTATCTGCTGCCTGTGTATCATCGAATTTTACGATGTCTTTTAAATGCATGCCATATATGTGGCCTTCTAATTTTTTAAGGCAGTCAACAGGGTTTAAACCATTGCGTGCCCAGTGGCCAACGTCTGCAACGGAACCAATATTTGGGTGGCCCTGTACTGCAGCTAAAACCGAATCGGGGCTCCAGTAATGATTTGGTTTTGGGTGATCGTGAATGGCAATTTTTATTCCGTAAACTCCGGCCATACTGTCTACGAAATTCCATTGATCATCCCGTGGCTCTGCAGTAATATAACTGAGGCCAAATTCTTTTGCAAGGTCAAAAGCTTTTATCCACTCTTCGTTTGTACCGGGCGCAATTACACCCATGGCAACAATGCTTATTCCTTTTGACTTAAGCAAATCTTTTAGTTTGGCTTTGCTTTCAACGGACATTTTGATACCAAACGTATCTTTCATGCCGCCACCCAAAGCCTGGCCCCAGAAGGCTTCAATATTTTTAATGCCTGCACTGTCTACTTTATTCAGTGCATCGGTAAATGAGAACATATGGAATGTCCACATCTGTACGCCTAATTTCCAGTTTGCGGTAACATCCACTGAGTCAGATTTTACTGCTGTTGTTGAATCTGTGGCATTGTCGGCAGGTTTTCCTCCACTGCAATTAGTGAGAAGGATAATGAATAGAAAACTTGCCATGGCAATTACAAATCGTTTCATGTTGAATAATTTAAAGAATTTTAAAATAATCCCGAAAGTTAGATAATTAGTTTTTACGGGGGTGTTTCTATTATTCCGGATTTTGCAGTTGGGTGCATTGGCTGTTGAAAGCCGCCAAATGTTATACTGTACAAGTGTGCGACGCAAGGAACGATGCCCAAAGAACTGTTGTTTGGCTCAAAAAAAATCTACTGCAAAATTTGGGTTTATAAATCTGGTACGGTTATTCTGAAGATCTGCATTCCCTATATGCGGGGTTTAAAGATATTTTATAAAAAAAATTATTACAGCGGTTACATTTCTTCTTTCGGCTCCAACTCGTATTTATAACGGATGATGAAAGGCAGGTAAGCGCAACCATCCAAATAATATCCGGTTTTAAAAAAATTAAGTAAAACACAAAAAACACACGTTATGAAAAAAGCCCTTTTAGCCGCTTCACTGCTTATCGCAGTTGGTTCATTCGCAGGCAATAACAATTTTGCTGCCATTAAAGGTTCCATTGAAACTGGAAAGGGAAGACATATCCCCGAATCTCAGGTTCCTGCATCTATTGTAGCTTCTTTTTACAGCCAGTATCCCGGTGCCACAAATGTTAACTGGCAAGTTGAAAGAGAACATGGCCAAATTGTTTACCAGGCCCAATTTTTATTGAATGGTCAAAGGATGAAGGTTAAGTTCCCTGCATAAACTTTTTTTCAGGAAGATTTTCTCCAAGGCCAATAGCCTGATTGCTGCCGTAATGAAAAAGACTCGTGAAAAAGTCATTGCTTTTGGCAGTGATTTTTTCGTGAGCTCAATTTTCGCTCTGCGCTGCAGATGGAAACAAGGAGAGAATAATATTAATATAAGGAAGCCATAAACTTTTATTCATACGCACGTTAAGCCCGGTTGGTTCATATATTTTCCGGTTCAGCTAAAGTGCCTTGCAGAAATTGGGCATAGGTTCTATTTTTAATCAATCGAGACTAATATACTGTTTGTAAAATATTGTAATTATCCAGCCTAAGACTATATTATGAATACTAAAACTTTGTTTGCCGCAATTACCTGCATTACTGTATTTAGCATTGCTTCCTGCAGTAAAGAACATACCATCAAGAGCAGTAGTAATATCAGTACTATGCAGACTAATGGTTTGCAATTAAGCACCTGCGATCAGTTCACTTATCCCGATTCGCTGTTTTATCCTGTTGAGATGAGCGGGGGGCTGCATTTTATTGTTAATACCATAACTCCGCTTTCAGGTACTTTCGGTTCGTACCCTGACGGTTTAAAACTGAATACCGCTACAGGCGAAATCGATATCAGCAGTAGCGAAACAGGATTAAGGTATATGGTTTGGTACAAAGCCAACGGCTCTCCTGATACCTGCAAAAAGTATATAACAGTTTCAGGCATTAATTTTATGGATAGTGTTTATTTACTAAAGAATAACCCGGGGCTCGCAGTACCCATTTATAATGCAACGCCAAACGAAACAATTTCAAGCATCAGCAGCGGAAACGAATTTGATGATGGCAATGATGATGACGATGGCGATGGCTTTGATGATGAACCACCAGTGGGTCAGGAAGTAATTCCACAAGGCATTGCGCTTGATAAAGCAACGGGCAATATTGACCTTAAGCAAAGTATTGCAAATGGGGCACTGGGTGTTAATCCCCTGCCGGGTACTTTTAAAGATTTTATACTCAACTACCGGGTTGGCGACGTAAGCACCAAAGCACTAAATACGATCAGTTTCCGGTTATATTATTATCACAAAACATCGCAAATTCCTGCCAGTCTTAAAAAACAATATATAGCTAAACGCAAACTCATTCTTTTTAACCAGCCACAAGGCAGTGGTTTTCAGAGCGGCACATTTTCTTCTTACAGCAATTTTACCGGAACCCAAAAAGGTGTTGAAGTAAAATGCAGACCCGCTTATATTATTGTGGTGCAATAACAAAATCCAGTTTAAGCAAAGGGCTTTTGTTACCAGCTTTTGTATTACATAGCATCGCCTGTTGTGTCACTCACTTGTACATTCGCAACAATAAGCAGCTACAGGCTGCCAACAATAAAAGGGCCGGGCAATGCAACCAAAAGTTCATAGCTGCTCTGCAGTACAAGTGTGCGACGCAACGGATGCTTAATAGGAATACATATGCCGGGTTCATTATTTTCTTTAAAATTTTTAGTGGTTTAATGTGGTGCATTAATGAAAAATGCTGCTGCCAGATTTCTTATTATATTAGTGGTGTAACAATCACATGAAAAAGAAATTCAAACTGCTGTTGCCTGTTTTTTTCTCTTTGTTATTTATGCAGCCAGAGGGCCAGGTAAATAATGATGACGGCACTTATTACAACCTCTTTGATAAAGCAGAAAAACTTTTTACCGGCGAAGCAGGTGAGTACAACGATACGCTTGCATTAAAATATTTTTCAGAAATAATACAGCATGTTTCTAACTCCCCGGAACATGCTTTGTTACTTTATAATTGCCATGAAAGATCTGGTATACTGCAACAGGGATTGGGCTATACTTCAAAAGAAATTTTACAACAGTTTTATACTTCTCTCGCTCTTTTTAAAACCTATCATTTAAAAGATTCTATTCTCTTTCGGCTGCTACTTTCTGCGGGCAATACACACTATACAGATGGCCTGTTTGATTCGTCTGTTTACTATTATTCATGGGCCGAAAAAATTATTAACGAGTATCCGGATGCAGGCCTTGCCGGCGACCTGTATAACTCGCTGGGTGCGCTTTACAGCGAATCGGGCGATTATAAACAAAGTGGAAATTATTTCAGCAAGGCACTTGAAATAACAAAAAAAACAAAACCGGAATTGCAGGAAGCAATGTTTGCAATGTCAGTTAACATTGCTTCATCATTAAGACTTTCGGGTCAATTGGATTCTGCAGTTTATTTATATAAAAAATTGCTGCAGCCCGGTACGCCATCAGCGCCGCTATTGAATAATATTGGAAGAATCTATCTCGCTAAAAAAATGCCTGATAGTGCCCTGTATTTTTTGCAGCAGGTAAAAGATGCAAACGGTGTTTACAGCATTCCTTACAACAATTCTCTTGCACTTGCTTACATGCAAAAGAATGATACCACTATGGCTGCAAAATATCTTGATAGTGCTACGGCCATTTTTCATAAAAATAAACAACAGGTAAAAAGTAATTATTACGGCAACACCTGTAAATACATTGGTGACCTTAAAGTAATGGAAAAGCTTCCGGCAGAAGCATTGCCTTTTTATCAACAGGCCATCATACAACTGAATTTTAAATTTAATAATGAAAATATATTTTCCAATCCATCAAATTTTATTGGGGATTTTGCCAGCTACGATTTATTTGAAGCGCTGCTTGCAAAAGCAGCCTGTTTTGCATTTCTGTACGAAGCAGATCACAAGCAGAAAAATTTTAGTGCAGCAAAAAATACTTATGAATCTGCATTTGCACTGGCAGATTATATTAAGAAATCAATTGACAATGATGTAGCACGTTTGTTTATAGCAGACAAAGTGTTTGATGGGTATAAAAAGGCAGTTGATTTTATTATGCAGGACTATCAACGCATTGGTGAAGAGGATTTAACTGTTCTTGCATTAAAATGGATCAGTAAAAGCAGGGCCACATCTTTAGCTATAAGCCTGAAAGAAAATTCTATAAAACAGTTTGCAGGGTTGCCCGATTCGTTGCTGCAAAAAGAAAAGAATATTAAAATAAATATTTCCCGGTTAAAGCTGCAATTGAAACAGGCTGCAGACAGCAGTGCACAAAATGAAATACTCAGCGGGATAAACAATGCAGAGTTTCAACTGAACCAGGTAATGAATGCTTACAGGAAATTCCCGGATTATTACAGGCAAAAATTCGCATCAGACAGTGTTGATATTACCAGCATTCAGCAAAATATTTTAGATAACAATTCAGCCATCATCTGCTATTTTACCGGCGAAAAATCAATCATGGCTTTTGTGATCAAAAGATCAGAGATCGTGTACCATGAATTGCCGAATGATTCTTTACTAACCCGGCAACTAAAATTATTTTCAGAAAGCCTTGTTGAAAACAGTGCAGGTAAAAATAATGATGCAACAGCCTCTAAATATATATGTGGTGCATTGATTGAGCCACTGACAAAATATCTTGATGCAATTACTTCACTTGTTATTATTCCCGATCAGCAGTTGATCGGAATTCCGTTTGAAGCATTGCAAATGCCCGATGATCAATTTCTTGTTGAAAAGTATGCTGTAACTTACCAGTATGCTTTACCCTTTGTGCAGTTGAATTCGAAAATGATCGATCATACAAATGCATTGGCGTTTGCGCCATTTGCAAATACCGGTAAAGCAGCATTCAGCATATTGCATTCATCGTTGGTAGAAATTTCGGGTTTTGATAAACAGGCGCAACTCATTAATGAAAATGCAACAAGGAGTAATTTTCTGCAACGTATTTCAAATGCATCGGTCATTCATCTTGCCACACATGCAGCAGTGAATTTTGCCGATCCGTCAAATTCTTACATCGCGTTTTATCCTGTTAGCGATAATGATTCAACTTACAAATTATTTGCGCATGAACTGTACAACCTGCAGTTGCCAAATGCACAGCTTGTTTTTTTGAGTGCATGCGAAACCGGTACGGGTAAAGTATCGCAGAGTGAAGGTGCCTTGAGTTTATCAAGGGCTTTTGCTTATGCAGGCTGCGCCAACATCGTTACTTCTTTATGGAAAGCAGAAGATAAATCAACTGCTTATATCAGCACTAAATTTTATCACTATCTGGATAAAGGATATACTTACGCCGAAGCATTACAGCAAGCAAAGAAAGACTTGCTGGCAGATGCATCTATGAGCCAGTTTCATGCGCCGCAAT
>JANXWM010000560.1 GCA_025351145.1 Chitinophagaceae bacterium | reverse complement strand
GAGAGTTTAATAAGGCAACTGTAAAACCAATCCTTATTGCCGGGGTTTCCCCTTATAATGGTAGAATTAAAGTGATATGGCAGGTTTAATTCATCGCTCCTGAAAGAAAGTTTGGCTGCAAGTGCTCCCCGGGATGCCCTGATAACAGCCGTATCGGCATAAACCGGGCCGCTAACATCGTCTAAATAATCAGTAAAAGCTTTACGAAAACAAACTTCGGCACCAATCATCAGGTTGTTACTTATAGCATACTTAACACCTACGCCTATGGGTATGGCAACCTGCAATAATTTGTACGGCTTTTTATCGGGATATTGCGGTAAACCCTGCCCTTCTGTACCAATAGGCTGCAGATAAACTTTATTTCCGGAAGGGTCGAACGTGTAAGGATTGATGTAAAAAACCGACAACCCTTCAAAAATATAGGGTGTAAATTTTGCATTGCCTGGAACATCGAATAAACTTGCCTCAAGCACCACACCCCCTTCATTGATATTGCTGAAGAAATTAAGGTTTCGGGGTATATGACTCGGGCCTCCATACTTATCATCTGCACTTATTTCGCCATGTGTGTAAGTGGCTGTAAGAGAGAAATTGTTCCAAAACTGGTAGGTGGCACCAATGCCATAAGTGTTGTGCGATTGGTTTAAAGTAAAAGATTTTTCCTGCAGGTCGCCACTGTAATTCATCAACCCGCCTGACACATTAAAAAATAAACGCGGAGAGAATTGTGCCTTCATTTCTTTTGAAACAAAGAATAAAAAAGTTGCTGTTATAATATATTTCATTGGGTATGTTGTGTAACAAAATTAATATTGAAGAGGATGAAAAATATACAATACTAAACTTTATCCTCAAACCCTCATAATAAAGAATGCTACATCATTTCTGTGAGCATTTTTTTCCCTTCTTCTTTCAAGGCCGCATCATCAGCTGTGCGGTTGGGCAGCCTTATTAATTTATTGAGTACCTCAATCGCTTTTGCAGGTTGATGATTGTATTGATACGCTTTCGCAAGATCAAGTGTATTGAGTACAAAATACTGATCGAGTGCCCTGCATTTTTCCATATAAATAATTGCGCTGTCTATATCCCCTTTAGGAAGGCCCCCATATAAAGTTTTAACTGCTGCCTTTTTTACCCATGAAAGGTTTATCATTTCGTAATGCCATTTACCAAGTGTATAATTCGCCTTAGCATAATTCGGGTTAATGGCAAGGGCTTTATCAACATTGACTTTTGTTTGCCGAACGTATTCAACTATTTTTTTATTATCCGTTTCTACTTCTGTCATTTTCCCTGCAACAAGGGCTACGGCATAATTTGCTTCTGCATTATCAGGTGCAGCGGCAACAGCCTGGTTGGCGAAGGATTGTGCTATACTGTAATAACCCAATTTAGCATTTTTATCGGTCTGCCTTGCGCCTATTGCAGCATTGAGTTCTGCACATTTTACCAGCACAGTAATATTGTTTGCATCTATTGCTGCAAGCTGTTTGTATTTATCTAATGCTTCAGGTTCTTTTAATTGCTTTTCAAGATTGGCTGCTTCTTTAAGCAGCAGGTTTGTATCCTGCGCAGCGGATGTGAGACTGAAAATTGTAAATAATATGATTAAACATTTCATTGCAATAATTTCTTTTTGAAACAGCAAATTACGCTGTGCGGTAAAATTATCTTTTTTGCTTTTGCTGAGGTAGTATTTAGACGTTTCATTTTATTCATTTAACAAATAGCCCACAAATACCGCCTGCTGATTGAAAACGAATGCTGTTAAAATATAGTGCAGCAAGGTGATTAGTTTACCAGGCAGCGAAAAATACTGTTGATCTTTTATGAACCGAAAGCTCAATAAAGGCTGAATTGTACAAGAGTGCGACGCAAGAGAAGCTTAACTAATCTTCCTCTGCCCGGTTCAAAAAATGTATTTGTTATTTACATCCTTCTTTGCGGCGTGTATCTATGAGGTATTGAATTTTCCATGAGCCATTGATGCGGACGAGCTGGTAAGAATCTACGCCGCAATGGCTGAACTTTCCGTTATAATAAAACTGGTAGGGTGTCCATGCAATGGCGAGTGATGCATCTATTTTTACAAGATCGAAAGTTATTCTTTCGTCGGCTGCTCCTTTAGGTTGTTTGCCCACAAAATCCGCAAAATCTTTTACTGCTTCATTGGCAATGGAAATCTTACCATCTTTCTCTGAAACGCTTTGCAGTATGGCACTGTCGGCAAAACATTCACTCAAAGATTTGCTGTCGCCGTCTTTCATTGCAGTAAACATTTTATTGATAACTGCTTTAACTGATTCTTCATCTGACTGTGCATACCCAAAAAAAGAAAACACCAATACGAACGAAAAAATGAACACAATGATCTTTGGCATTTGAAAATATTTTAATGAAAGTAAATGGTTTGATTGAGCATAGAAAACCGTTTATAAAAAAGCCATCCCTGTTAAGGATGGCTTTTAAAAATTCGCTAATGAAATTTTACAGGTACCCTAATATTTTCAACATGCTTTGTGCTGTTTGTTCTTTGGCGTAAACCCAGTCTACGAGTTTCCCTGTTTTATCGTAGCCAACAATTATATGCTTGGGCGAAGGTATAAGGCAGTGTTTTATTCCACCATAGCCACTGATCTGATCCTGGTATGCACCGGTATGAAAGAACCCAACATACAATGGCTCTTTGTCATCAGACGTAGAATTGGCATGTTGCCCCCTTGGCCCATTATTGATCATCAGTTTGGGAAGGAACACTTCATTAATATGCTCTTCGGAATCGTAGTAATCGTGACTGTCGCAGGTTATGCCGCCTAATACTACACGCTGATAATCGTTGTCCCATTTATTAATGGGGAGCATAAGAAACTTCTCGCCTATACCCCATGTATCGGGTAATGTGGTGATGAAAGAAGAGTCGATCATGTACCAGATTTCACGGTCGTTCTGCATTTTTTGGCCAATAACACTGTAGATATGAGCCATACTTTCCCCTACTGTGAAACTGCCAAACTCTGTATAAATATTGGGCATTTGAACCTTTGCACGCTTACAAGCTTTCTTGATATTACCAACGATCTCATTGATCATAAATTGGTAGTCATATTCAAAACCAAGAGAGTGTTTAATAGGGAAACCGCCGCCGATATTAATAGAATCCAGCTCGGGGCAAATTTTCTTTAACTGGCAATAGAGGTTGATGATCTTGTTCAATTCGCTCCAGTAATAAACATCGTCTTTGATACCCTTATTTAAAAAGATATGCAGCATTTTTAGCTGGAACTTATGCTCGTAGCCTTCAATTTCATCCACATAAAATTCAAGGATATCTTTTGGTCTTATACCCAGCCTTGAAGTATAAAAAGGGAAGTTGGGCTCTTCCTCAGCAGCAATACGGATACCCAGTTTAAATGGTTGTTTTACACTGCGTTTATAAGCCTGCAGTTCTTCAATATTATCAAGAATGGGGATCACATTTTTGAACCCCGAGTTGATCAGCTTGGCAATACGCGAAGTATATCCTTTTTGCTTGTACCCGTTGCAGATGATATAAGTATCCCTGGATATTTTTCTTTTCTGGTACAGCTTATTAATTATTTCAATATCATAAGCATAAGAAGTTTCCAGGTGTATCTCATTCTTTAAAGCCTCCTCCACTACAAAAGAAAAATGAGAGCTCTTGGTACAGTAACAGTAAAAATACTTCCCTTCGTATTTGTGCTTTTTAAAAGCAGCAGCAAACATATCTTTGGCTTTATTGATCTGCTTACCAATCTTGGGCAAGTAGGAAAGCTTCATGGGCGTGCCATACTTTTCTATCAGGGGCTTAAGGTCAAGGTCGTTAAACTCCAGGTAGCCGTTATCGCCGAGATCGAATCCTTCCTGTGGAAAATGGAAAGTCTGCTTAACCAAAGCGGTGTAAGAAGTATTGTTCATCCCTTCGGGTTAGTATTTAATTTTGAATTAAAATTATTGACTTGCAAAAGTAAATGTTTGAGACTATCAGCAACATAAAAAAAACCGGCTGCCGTTTGGCGCCGGTTCAATATCTAAATATGGTACAATTTACTTAACTGAATTAACCAATGCAATAAAGCTGGAAGGTTCATTCATTGCAAGGTCAGCAAGCATTTTGCGGTTAACTTCAATGCCTTTTTTATTCAGCTTGTCAATAAATTCACTGTAAGTAATTCCTTCTGCTCTTACTGCTGCATTAATACGTGCAATCCATAACTGGCGGTATTCACGTTTCTTCAACTTACGGCCAACATAGCTGTAAGTCATACCTTTTTCTACAATATTCTTGGCTACAGTATAAACGTTCTTACGCTTGCCATAGTAACCTTTGGCCTGATTAAGTATTTTTTTTCTTCTTGCCCTTGACGCAACGGCATTTTTTGAACGAGGCATAATTATTAAGTTTTAAGTCAGAAGTACGAAGTACGAACCAACAAGATTTTTAAATTGAATTTCTTTTTAAAAAAGGGAGGCTTTACTTTAAACGCAGTAAACGCATTACAAAGTCGCGGTTTGGCGCACCAACCAGGCCTTTCTTGTTCATTGCACGTTTGCGTTTCTTCGACTTCTTGGTAAGAATGTGTCGTTTAAATGCTTTCTGAAAGGTGATTTCTCCTGTTCCGGTCACCTTAAAGCGCTTCTTGGCGCTGGAGTTTGTTTTAACTTTTGGCATTGTATAATCTGTTTAAGATTACTCCCTGCTGGCGGCACTGCACAGGCAGCGCACTTGTTAGGCCGTGTGGGAATTCGGGCGGCAAAAGTAGGGGAAAATGGTTTACCAAACAACTATAACATCAATCGTTTAAATCGCAGTAATTTTATGAGCCAGGCAAAAGTACATTGATTAAGCATCCTTGCGTCGCACACTTGTACGGTTGAATTATATATTGAACAAAAAACAGCCAAGAAAACCCATGCCCTAAATGCGCCGGCAGCTTTAGAACTTTCTCATATTTTTGAATAACGTAATCATTACCTGAAAAAGAAAAAATAAATTGGTAGATATTGAAACCTTCAGAAAAATGGCTCTTTCATTGCCGGAAGCAACAGAGCAGCCGCACTTTGATAAAACATCTTTCAGGGTGAATAAAAAAATATTTGCAACACTCGACATTAAAAAGAACCTGGCCTGTTTAATGCTTTCCGAAATTGACCAATCCGTTTTTTCTGCTTATGACAAGTTTGGCATTTATCCTGTTCCAAACAAATGGGGTAAACATGGGGCCACATTTGTAGCATTGAAAACGGTACCTAAGCCTATGCTAAAGGATGCACTGCAACAGGCTTATAATAAAATCGCTGCTAAAAAGAAATTATAAAATAAACTGGTGAAATTTTACTACGCAGCCCAAAATAGCCGCTTCATCACAATCAATTATTTCCTTCTGTTTACTCCATCATAAAAGCCCAATATATAATCCAACCGTACAAGAGTGCGACGCAAGGATGCTTAATTGTAATTCCTCAGTTTGGCTAATAAAATTGCCTGTTGCGATAACCCACTTTTTGCCGCTTACATCAATTTTTCAACTTTTTTCAGGTAATCGTACTGCAGGTCTTCGTGCAGAGAGGCTATTACTTTTCTAATCTTCTTTACCTGGTTTTCGTAAAGGTTTTTTAATGCAGTGCTTTTATGTAATGGAATACCCGATTGTTTTAGCGCCGCGCAAAAATAAATCAACAGTTCTGTTTCTGCCTGTTTAGAGCTTGTGTGCTTAATATATTTGTTTATAATTCTTAAAATTTTGCGCAGTGTTTTTTTAGCAAAATATAAATTGCTTTTATTCACATCTTCAAACTGCTCGTCTATATCTGCCTTTACATTTTTTATGTAGGCCTGTTCATCATAACTTTCAAAGAGCAGGTAACTCAGCAACTCTTTGTTTTCCTTTTTATATTTTGCCAACTTCAAACATAAATCTACCAACTCACCTGCCGGTATATTGGTCAATTCCTGTTTAATCTCGCTAATAGAAGATGCTTTCATTTATCTAAATTTAAAGAATTCTTTTATAGTTAATTTATATAGTAAGAGGCTACACGCATTACTGTTTAAGTTCATCAATCAATAACTGCAGTTCTCCCTTTGTGTTAAATGCATGCAATACAATCCTCAACCTTTCTGCACCTTTTGCAACTGTGGGGTATAAAATTGGTCTTATATCAAGGTTACTTTCCTGTAGCCGTTTCGCAAGTTTTTTTGCTTCATCATTACCCGGCACAATTACCCCCTGCACAGGGGTTTGAGAAGTTAATTTTTGATACCCGATATCAGCAGACTGGAACATTGAAATGATTTCCTGCAAATGCTTACGCTGGTTTATCATAAAAGGAAATGTTTGGTAGCTGGCCCTAATAACCGCCACATCATGCTCAGGCAATGCAGTTGAATAAATAAAACTCCGTGCAAAATTTATAAGATAATCCCTTAACTGTAATGAGCCCAAAACTGCGGCCCCATGACATCCGCAAGCTTTTCCAAAAGTATGGATGCGGCAAAATATTTCGTGCTGCAAATGAAGGTACTGCACCAAGCCTTCTCCCTTTTCGCCAATAATACCAGTTGCATGCGCTTCATCAATAATAAGGTGTGCATGGTACTTTTTGCTTAAAGCAACCAACTGCTTCAACGTACAAAAATCGCCATCCATACTAAACACTGTTTCACTTACAATAAAAATGTTTTTATCAGCAGCAACCGCCACATGCCGCAGTTTTTTTTCGAGATCATCCACATCGTTGTGCGCAAAAGAAAATGAATTTGCTGCGGATAAGCGAATGCCATCGCGTATAGATGCATGACAAAGCGAATCGTAAATAATTGTATCCCCCCTTTGCGGAACAGATGAGAGCACGCCTAAGTTGGCATCAAAACCTGAGTTAAAAATGAGTGCAGTTTGTGATTGATGAAATGCCGCAATTTCATTTTCTACTTGTTCTATCAACGCATAATTTCCCGCAAGTAACCTTGAGCCTGTTGAACCGGTTTTAAGCTGGTCACCATTTATGAGTGGAGCAAGCAAATTGTTTTTCACAATGCCCAAATAATCATTTGAACAAAAATCAATCTTCGCATCCGGCAAACGCAATTGCCTAAAAGCATTTTGCTGCTTGCGTTCTTCCAGCTTCTTATTTAAAAAATGATCGTTGTACATAATTTCAAAGCTAAATTTTTGTTGCAGATATTTGCAACTTTAAAACATTTGAAACTCTTTTAAATCAATTTTTTGTACGGGGCAACAGAACATTTATAATGCTACTGTTGCGTCGCACTCTTCTACGTTCAGATTAAATTGGAGCTTTAGGCTGCGCTTCGAAGCTGCTGCAATTTTTGTAAGCGGCTATAGCTTGCAGCCTGTAGCTGAATAATGTTCCGACAGTACAAGAGTGCGACGCAAGAGGTGATGCCATGAAAAATCAATGGTTCGGCTCCGCTCACCACTTGGTTCATAAAAATATTATGCTATGGAATTAAATACAGAAGCACAGAAAAATATACTTGGCCTGCAGTTGCCAACCGATCCAAGGTGGGTTGATTTGGCCGGCATTTCTTTGCAGGAAATTTTAACCGATCATGCCTACTGCGAACAAAAAGCTGCAACAACGTGCATATCTTTAATTCAGCGTTATTCATCGAAGGAAGAAATGGTAAATGCAATAGCACCAATCGTTACAGAGGAATGGGGGCATTTTCGCCTGGTTCTGCAGGAGCTGCAAAAACGTGGTTTGCAATTAGGCAAACAACGCAGAGATGAGTATGTAAATAAGTTGCTCGATTTTCAAATTAAAGGCGGCAGTGTGGATGACCGTTTTCTTGACCACATGCTTACCATGGCATTGATAGAAGCACGGAGCTGCGAACGTTTTAAAAGATTAAGCGAAGGTTTGAATGATACTTACCTTCAAAATTTCTACCGCCGTTTTATGGAAAGTGAGGCGGGGCATTATGCTTTATTTATAGAGCTTGCTGAAACCTATATTGATAAAGAAAAAGTACGTAAGCGCTGGAAGCAGTGGTTAGATTATGAAGCTACCATTATGAACGAATTAGAAATAAGGGGCGACAGGATCCATTAGCTGTAAACAATAAACCGCATTGTACGCAATGATATTTTTTAATGACTATTACCGTTAATTGTTCATTCTTCATTGTCAATTTCTTACTTTTAGAAACTAAATTTTTTTTATGGTTGCTTTAATGAGAAAATGGTTTAACGAAAATTTTACTGCGGAAAAATATAAAGCTTATCTGGAAAAGCTAAATGCAATTCATCCCGGGGGTTTAGATTTCCGTGTCGCTGAAACCCCTGTGTTCGTTGACAAAGCATTTACTTCAAAAATGATTTCAGCGTGTGAAAGTATTGTTGATGTAATTACCCAATACAATTTTAAATCTTTAACAGCACACTCCGTTCCACACGATATTAAAGTACCGGGAGAAAACGATCATTCACATTTTATTGCTTTTGATTTTGGTATTTGCGAAAACGAAAAAGGAGAACTGGAACCACAACTGATAGAAATGCAGGGCTTCCCTACTTTATTTGCTTACCAGGTTTACCATACAGAAGTAACTAAAAAACATTTTGATATCCCAGCTAATTACGATGCTTATCTCGGTGGTTACAACAAAGAAACTTACCTGCAGTTGTTAAAAGAAATTATTGTAAAAGATGTTGATCCGGAAAATGCCATCCTGCTCGAAATATTGCCACACAAACAAAAAACAAGAATTGATTTTTACTGCACAGAATATTACCTGCACATACCCATTGTTTGCTTAACCGAACTTATTAAAGAAGGCAGAAAATTATTCTATTTAAAAGATGGTAAAAAGATAGAAGTAAAACGCATTTACAACCGCGTAATATTTGATGACCTTCAGCAGCAATCTGCAGAGATACAGGAGCAGGGAAAGATACTCTTTGAAGAACTTGATGTACAGTGGGTGCCGCACCCCAACTGGTTTTACCGCATTAGTAAGTTTACGTTGCCATATATAAACCACCCTTATGTGCCTGAAACAAAATTTTTAAGCGATGTAAAAAAGATGCCCGCCGATCTTGAAAATTATGTGCTTAAGCCTTTGTTCTCTTTTGCCGGCCAGGGTGTGGTAATTGATGTAACAAAAGAAGATATTGAAAAAGTAAAAGACCCGCATAACTGGATACTGCAACGCAAGGTAAAATATGCTGATGTTATTAAAACCCCCGATGGGCCGGCCAAAGCAGAAATACGCATTTTTTATTTCTGGAAAGATGGCGAACAGCGCCCAATACCAACACAGAATTTAGCAAGAATAAGCAAAGGCAAAATGATTGGTGTACGGTATAATAAAGATAAAGAATGGGTTGGCGGAAGCCTTGCTTTATTTGAGCAATAATTTTATTGGCCCGGCTAAGGTTCTTTGTGAACCGTTCCTTGCGTCGCACACTTGTACGTTGATAACATTATTCGGCTACAGGCTGCAAGGTATAAGCCCCAGGCAAAAATTACAGCAGCCTGCAATGTGCAGCCTAAAGCTGATAGCTATTCTGCAGCACAAGGGTGCGACGCAAGTAAAGCATCATTCCTGTACCGCTGCGCCGGCCCATACCAGGCTGTTTATTTAAGCAATATTTATTGAAAGTTTATTCGGAAACGAGAGATGCGTTTTTCCTGGCATCGCTGGCGGTGTTTGGTATTTCGAGATGAAAAGCTGTGCCCCCGCCATAGGTTGAATGAACAGAAATATCGCCGCCAATGCGTGTGAGTGCTTCTTTAACAATGTACAAACCGATGCCGAGGCCATTTACAGAATGGTTGCTGCGGAAGAACATTTTAAAGATATTATTGAGGTGCTGCTCGAGGATACCTATACCATTGTCTTCAATTTTAATAAGTGCTTTATCATTATCTGTTTGTACGGTAATTTCTACACGCGGATTTTTTTCCGAGGGTTTCTGATATTTTACTGCATTTGAAATAAGGTTATCTACAATAACGGATACGCGAAATGCATCGTTCATAAAATCTACGGGCTGCTCAATATTGAGGATATAATTTATATCGGGCCGCTGCATTTTAACGAGCTTGATGCTTTCGTCGAGCAGCACATTAAAATCTATCCGGGTATTTTCTTCATCAACACGTATGCTTTTGTAATATTCGATGATCTTCTGAATGAATGTATCCATTTTGTTTACGCAGGTCTCTATCATGCCAAGGTAACCGTTGGGATCCTGAACGGATTGCTCCATATTGGCAAGATTAAGTATGCCCATTACCGACGCAAGCGGAGAGCGTAAATCGTGGGAAGTGCTGTAAACAAAGCGGTTTAATTCGTCGTTTATTTTTTGGAGCTCGTCAATCTTACGGTTTAGCTTATCGCGGGTTAAATAAATTTCGTACGCATTTTGTATGGCATTGTCGAGCTCAAATTCATCCCAAGGTTTTTTTATATACCTGTAAATTTCGCCTTTGTTAATTGCATCTACAATCGCTTCGGCATCCGTATATCCGGTTAACAACATCCTGATGGGATCTGGATGGGCTTTACGGATAATATTGAAAAACTCAACGCCGGTTGAATGTGGCATACGCTGATCGGCAATGATTACATGTACCGTTTCATTGTTTAGCATACCCATGCCTTCTGCAGCAGAATTGGCTAAATGGATTTTATACTTTCGGCGGAAACTTGCCTGAAAAGACAAAAGGTTATTTCTTTCATCATCAATATACAAGACAGATATTTTTTCGTCTGGTCTCATTAAGAAAATTTATTTGAAGCAAGTTTAGTTATTAGAAGAATGGACATAAGGTAAAGTTATAATAAATTCTGAACCTTTACCCTCCTGAGAAGATACATCAACTTTACCATAATGCTCTTCAATAATTTTAAAAACAATTGCCATACCAAGGCCGGTTCCTTCCCCAACAGGCTTTGTTGTAAAAAAGGGTTCGAAGATCCTGTGCATCACTTCTTCACTCATTCCAATACCCGAATCTGTAATTTTTATCTGCATATAATCCCCCGGCAGATCGCAGGTAAATATAGATATAAGATCATTTTCTTTTGAATCTTTCTTTGCAGCAATTGCCTGAATAGCATTATTCAAAATGTTCATGAATACCTGGTTAAGTTTTCCAGGAAAACATTCGATTGCACCCTTTGAAGTGAATTTTTTTTCTATGCTTACATGTGAGGCCATGCTATTACGCAACAATACAATAGTAGAATCAATACCATCATGCACATTTGCAACTTTTAATTCACTTTCATCAAGTCTGCTGAATGTTCTTAAGCCCCTAACTATTTCTGCTGTACGTTCTGCGCCATCTTCAATTCCTTTTATCAATTGCCTGATTTCATTTTTAACATAATCCATATCAAGTGCCTGTTGATGTTGATAAACAGTTTCCAGTTGCGTTGAAAGATTTTCTTTCCCTGTTGTATGTAACAGATTGTATTGATCAATTATCTCAAAAAGATCATCTACATCCAGTTGAAGGGGTTTGATGTTTGATTTTACAAAATTTATTGGGTTATTTATTTCATGGGCAATGCCGGCTGTAAGTTGACCTAATGATGCCATTTTTTCTGCTTCCACCAATTGGGTTTGTGCATCTTTTAGTTCTCCAAGTGTTTTATTCAACTGGAGATTTGTATTTTGAAGTTCATCAGTTCTCTCTGCTACTTTTTGTTCTAGTACAATATTCTGCTCTCCGATAAGCTTTTCATTTTCCCTTGCCACTTTAAGTGAATATGCCTGTGATTCTTCTTTTTCTTTACGGAGACTGTTTATTTTATCTGCGAGAGCGAAAGAAAGCAAAATTGCTTCAATAGCGCTCCCTAAATAAAGAACGTAAGTAGTAAAACTATTATTCAGAAGTATATTTTCGTTCCGCAAAATAAAAATAACCAACCCAACAGAAAAAGCAAGAAATGAAACAAAATAGAAATATGCAGGTCTGTATCCTTTTCTTGCAATTTTAAAAGAAGCAATAATAGAAATTATTGGAGCAGCTAAACTTGCAGTTGAAAATATATTATAGCTCAATCCATTATACCCAACAACGCTGAGTATGATTGCTAAGGCAAACACAATAATAATAACTATAAAAATTCTATGAAATAGAGGGGTATAAAATTTTGTTCGCAAAAAATTTATAGTAAATAAACTTGCTGCTATTCCTGCAATACAAGTAGTTACAGGTACAGCAAATCGATTTAACCCAGGAAAATGACTCCATAAATAAATAGAAGAATAACCCGAGAGAGTTATTTGTGCTAATCCTAACAAGCAGATATACAATATGTAATAAAAATATGCCTTATCGAGAGTTGAGATAAATAGAAAAAGATTATAAAAGAATATAGTTAGTATAATTCCAAGATACAAACTAATAATGCTTGATTCTATAGTGAGTACATTTTCTACGGCAGAAAATTTACCAATAGACACAGGAAGTGAAATAGGATTAAAGCTTAAAACCCTTAAATAATAATTAACTGTTTCTGCAGGTTTTAAATGTAGATCAAAAACATAATCTGGATTACGAAATACTTGACTTGGAGCCTCAAACGAGTTGCCAGCCATCCCTACCTTTAATAATTCGTTGGCGGAATCTTTAAATAACTCAAGGATTGAAATATTAGCTTCAGGTATAAATAATGATATGTCCTGATTATCAGTTTTATTACAAATGGAAAATCTTATCCAGACAGTATTATTGCTAATACCAAAATACGGAATAGATTTATCGTATTTTTTAAACTGCACTTTTCTCTGAATTTCTGAGGAAAGCATTTTACCTGTTGAATCTTCAAAAAAACTGATATAATTACCAATAGGAAAAAGCTTGTTGCCACCCTTAAAATTAAAAACCTGACCTTCCACAATTTTACTTAATAACAGAGTGAAAAAAACCAACAATAAATATTTACAGGCAAGTTTTACAGGGTACATTTATATTTATTACCAAACGTAAGGGAATAATTTTTTTTTATTTTTTGCGTAATCTTCATATCGATTACCGAAATAAGAAATTAATAATTTCTCTTCAGATTTTATTCGCATATAATAAACTATAAACATTATTGTAACTGATATAAAAATACTCATTTTAGCATTTAATATAAATGATACTCCAGTAATTGCTAAAAAAGCTCCTGTATAACTGGGGTGACGAATAATAGCGTAAGGCCCACTTTGAATTAATTGATGTTCTTTATTAATTCTAACAGTTGCAGTAAAGTGCTTACCCAATGAATATATTGCCCACACTCTCAACGAAATACCTATTATTATCATTCCTAGGCCACAAAAAAATAAAAAATTCAGTTGAACTAAGGTTATATTGAAATATGCCCATTCAATTTCAGCAGAAACTACACTTAATGAAGAAGCTAACAGGATAAATAATATAGAAAGGCGATCCGTTTTTTGATTCTCCTTCGTTTCCGAAATACTAAAGCCCGGTTGCGTAAGCCATATACACAAACCTTCAATAATTACAATAATAATTTTATAATCAAGAATAAGTTGTGGCTTAAAAACCAGAGGGAAAATATTTAAGATAATAATTGCTGTGATTGTAAAGAATAATTTATTCATACAGCCTTGAGATTCTTATAATTAATTTGTTTGAATTCAAATTTATCGACCCCCGGAAGTTTAAGGTCATAATGTACGTTCATTAAAATATTTTTAAATGGAGAAGTTTCTGTAGTTGGAAGTGAAAGACGTTTACGCATTCCCATAATCCTTTTTCTTTCCCGCGGAAGTGCATTCTCAAGCCCAACCGCATTCTCTAAAACAACTGCGGTAGCAAGCAAATCTAATTTTGGATAGTAAAAAGTACCATTATTACCAACTTCCGTTAAAACCCTGCTACCAATCCATTGGGTAAATCTAACAGTAACAGGTGAGCATAAAAAAAATAATGATTCAATCCCGATTTGTTCAGTTATCACTGTGGCCGCCCTTATTGAAAATATGCTCCCAATACCATAACCTGCCACCTCAATTGAGTTCCATAAACCACAGAGTTCACCGGCTCCTGTTTGAGCATATCTGTTTACAACTGAACTTATTTTAGGGTCCATACTATGTGTTGCATCCTCTATTGGCAAACTGTTTATTCCATCAGCACAATGTATCCTTGCCCCACCATATAATTTACTTTTATCAAGAGATTCAACAACAATTACAAAAACAGAGTTTCGGAATGCCCAATCGTGGCTGGAAGAAGTTACTTTAGTAATACCATGGTTTTCGAGCACTTTTTTGTGCCCTTCATAAAACTTGAGGCAAGTTTCATAATCATCTGTAGCCCTAAAGGCTCTAATTCTTATTTCAGTTACCATGGGATAGATATATTGGATTTGGGTTGTTTATCAAAAAACTCACCTCTCTGCAATTAACGAAATATAATTGAATATACAACAATTTTTTTAATAAATTAGTAATTTTCTTCAATTTTTAATAAATTGCATGTGCAATTAATCAATATCCAATTTTATGATTACCGTACTATATATTGACGATGAACCCCAAAATTTAATCTCTTTTAAAGCTTCTTTTCGAAGGGACTTCAATGTATTCACTGCTGAATCTGCAGAAGAAGGAAAAAAACTTCTTGATGCCAATAAACAAATTCAGGTTATTTTAAGCGACCAACGCATGCCCAAAACAACCGGGATAGAATTTTTTGAATCCATTCTCGAGGAATATCCAGACCCCATCAGGATACTTATAACTGGCTATACCGATATAAACGCTGTTGTTGATGCCATTAACCGCGGCCAGGTTTATAAATATCTTACAAAACCATGGAGCGATAGTGACATTAGAAATTTCATTGAAAAAGCTTTTGAAGTTTATAAATTAAGAAAAGATAATAAAGAGCTAACTGAAAAATTACTTTACTTAAATGATAAACTTGAATTTCTTGCTCGGCAAAGCCTGCTTTCCTAAAAATTTATTTTATGCCCGACTGTCAGTTTTTATATGCAGATGCGTCAGTACATTTACAAGCAAATGCGTCATTTGAACATTAATCAGCCTTTGGGTGTAAATTTGCTTTAATTAATCAAATAATATTATTAAAATAACATAAAAACAAGATCATGGCCTTAGAATTTACAGACGCAAACTTCCAGACAACTGTTCTGGATAGTGATAAATTAACAGTTGTTGACTTTTGGGCGGAGTGGTGCGGGCCTTGCCGGGCAATTGGCCCCGTAATCGAAGAACTTTCCAAAGAATATAGCGGTAAGGTTAATGTGGGTAAAGTTAATGTTGACCATAATCCTAATATCAGCGTAAATTATGGTATCACTTCAATTCCAGCTATCCTCTTTATTAAAGGTGGAAAAGTAGTTGATAAGCAAATTGGTGCAGTACCAAAGTCGATGCTTGATAAAAAAATACAGTCTCATATGTAAACCTATTATTTTATAATAAAAAGCAGGCTCGAAAAAAGCCTGCTTTTTATTTGTAAGCCGGCTATGATATCAATTTGCAACTTCTCTTGCGTCGCACTCTTGTACGTTCTGAGCAATGCTGAACGTATAACACAGCCATCAAACCCAATCTGCTGCCGAATGATTAATTAAAAACTAAATCATGTAAACAACATTGTTTAACAGTAACTGAGGTAAAAAATGAACCTTGTATTTTGCTCAATTAAAAGAAGAACCCTGAAGAGTGCAACGCAAGAAAAGCTTAATAGAAATACAATTACCTGGTACAAAATCACAGCTTGTATTTTTCACGGCATTTTACTGTATAATAACATTCAAAGTAGTTTCAAAGTAGTTTCAAGTTCATTTACACAAGCCGGTTGAGTAAGCCCGCAGGGTAATTGACCTTCATTAAAAACAAGCCTTGCGGAGGCGCAGAAAAATCTGCATTCTGTGCATTTTTACTTTCAAGAATAAGTTTTAGCTCATCCAAAGTAATCACCCCTCTTGCTACCTTAAGCATTGTTGCCACAAGTCCCCTAACCATACCACGTAAAAAACGGTTGGCCGTAACGTTGTAAATAATACAATCATTTTCCTGTAACCATATTGACTGGCTGATGTTGCAATTAAACGTTTTAACCTGCGTGTTGCGCTTTGAAAAAGAAGTAAAATCAGTATGTGCTTCCACAATTTCGGCGGCCTGTTGCAGTAATTTAAAATCGAGCCTGAAGGGATAATAATAAGCAGTTTGAGTTAAGAAAGGGTTCTTTTCTAAATAAATAAAATATTTATACTCACGGGAAACAGCATCGAAACGACAATGCACATTTTGATCAGTTTGATAAATAGTTTTTAAAGTTATGGCTGCAGGAAGTATGGAATTGATATTATACCGGTTCTTTTCCGTAATTAAAATATCAGTATCCAGATGAAAAAAATTCTGTAATGCATGCACTCCGGCATCTGTTCTTGAAGAACCTGTTAACGATAATTTCTGCCTGAGTAAAACCGCAAGCGCTTTTTCCACTTCAGCCTGAATGGTGTTTCCATTATTCTGTATCTGGAAACCGCTGTAATTTGTTCCTTTATACGCTACTTCTAAAAAATACCTCGCCATAGGTTCTATTTAAGCAGCGCCATAAAGCGTTTTTTGAACAATGGATCAATAAGTTGGTTTTCCAGAGACGCAAACGCCGGGACATCGTACACATAAGGAAATGCTGCACTAAAAAAATTATACCGTGCTTCATCAGAAAGAAAAGAACCGCTAAGCGTTTTTAGCTGATCAGCAGTAACACATTTATTCTGAAAATATTTCAATGAAGTGGCGATCATTTTATCATCACCGGAAGTAGAAAATAATTTCTTTCTAAGTTTATTTAAATCAGCGTCAGAAAACATGCTTTTGCATTCCTCCTTTACCCCGGCTTTAGGTGATACTACCGGCTCAGCGTTTTTATCTGCAACGATGTTGGGAACAACAGCACCTGCGGCAACCTCTGTAGCTTTCTTATCATTGAAAAATGGATTGTTAACACCCGTACCACCCAAAGCAGAAGTATCTAAAATTTTAGACCCTGCTGTATCTGCTTCTGCTTTTGCAGATACTACGGCACTGCTTGCAATGGCCAATGTGTCCACTTTTATTTTAGCAGCTATTACAGTATCAGCCTGAATAGTTTGTTCATTCAATAACCTTGGTATAAATATCCTTATAGTATCATTTAGTGCAGAAGCGGCATCAACAAAAATAATATCATTACCTGCTCCTGTTGACTCATCCAGTATTTTTGTAACTCCATTATTAGCTGCAACAGGTTGCTTTTCTTTTTGAGAATTTACAGAAAGTGAATCATTGGTTGCAGCAGATTTATTACCGTCTGCTAAAACAGGAATCAGTGCCGGGGCTGTAATCAATACAGGTTGATTATTATTTGCAGCATTAGCAGCCGGTTCATTCTTTGTTTTAAGGGAATCATACAAAGTCAATTTTGAACTGTCAGTCTTTTCATCGTGTTGCTTATTTTTAGCTGCATCATTAACCAATACGGGCACAGCAACATTCTTGATTGAAGAATCTTTTACAACCTCAGAAAGCATATCACCAAAAGCATTTGTATTTGCTGTCACAGGGTCAGGTTTTGCATCAGGTAAAGGAACTCCCGCCATTGTAATTTCAAGCGTTTGAAGGTTAAAAAGACCCCATCCTTTCTCCTTGAAATTCTTTAAAGCATAACCTGCATCAGCTTTATCAATTATACAGGAAAATTTTTGCTCTGGGTATTTAGTATTAGGGAACGTTACACTTAAATCGTACCTGCCATCAGTAAGCTTTGGAATAATAACATACCCAATCGAAGATGAGTTAATCAACTTCCCGTTAAGGCTTACACTAAAAGCCTGTTTGTCATCAGCCTGTATATATATGAAATGATTTTGCTGTGCATTTACATTACAAATACCCACTATACTCAAAATTATATAACCCAGCCACAGCCTTATAATAGCCTTCTTCATCAATAAATTATTTACACAAAACTACTGCAAAAAATAGAATTGGTACAGCAACTGAAGATCATTCTATAAATTGCTGCTTCCAAATTCTAACAACGATACAAATTTTATTATTCGGCTCACACCGCCATAACTGTAAATACATTTTTATTTTACCAGCCAGGAATCATCCATGAGGCTTCTCTTGCCACGCTCGGTTCAAGGTTCTTCTTTCATGGCAGCTTTAGGCTGCATCTTATATAGCCTTTCAAAGTGTAGCGCGTTACTGAAGCAATAATTATTTTAATCGAAAACCGGTCCTGCAAATTAAATTCCCTCTAAAACAGATAGCCCGGTTTTAACTGTAGTTTTTTGAACCGCTTATAATTATTTATTTGCACTTCTAATACGAAAGGTATTTTTGCCAACCGAAAAATTCATACTATGAAGAAACTTTTTTTAATAATCACTGTTTGTGTTTCTTACTTAACCAATGCCCAGGACATTATTGTTAAATCTGACAGAAATGCCCCATGGAGAAAAATTTACCGGGCAGAAAATACGAAGATCAATGACCTTATCAATACCAAACTCGATGTAAAATTTGACTTCTCGAAATCATGGATGTATGGCAAAGAATGGCTCACACTTAAACCCCACTTCTACCCCACCGACTCTTTAAATCTTGATGCAAAAGGCATGAATATTAAAGAAGTTGCCATCATAAACAATAACAAAAAAACTCCGCTTAAATACAGCTACGATAGCCTCAACCTTAGAATAGCTTTAGACAGAACTTATAAAAGCAGCGAAACCTACACCATATACATAGACTACATTTCCATGCCCAACGATTACAAACGTCCGGGCAGTGAAGCTATAACCGATGCCAAAGGTTTATATTTTATCAACCCAAAAGGTGAAGACAAGAATAAACCAACAGAAATATGGACACAGGGTGAAACAGAAAGCAACAGTGTGTGGATGCCAACTATTGATAAGCCAAATCAAAAATGCACGGAAGAAATAACCATGACTGTGCCGGCAAAATATGTTACACTTTCCAATGGTTTGTTGGTAAGCCAGGTAAAAAATGCCGATGGTACCAGAACAGATAAATGGAAGATGAACCTTCCAAATGCACCTTACCTTTTCTTTATGGGCGTGGGCGAATACAGTATTGTTAAAGACAGCTACAAAGGCAAAGAAGTAAGCTATTATGTAGAGAAGCAATATGAACCGGTTGCAAGAAAAATCTTCGGCCTTACTCCTGAAATGATTGCATTTTACTCTAATAAATTAGGCATAGATTTTCCGTGGCAAAAATATGCACAGATCGTAGGCCGCGATTATGTTAGCGGCGCAATGGAAAATACTACTGCAACATTACACCAGGAAAGCGCTTATCAAAATGCAAGACAGTTACTGGATGAAAATGTTTGGGAAGAGGTGGTTGCACACGAACTTTTTCATCAATGGTTTGGCGACCTGGTAACTACAGAAAGCTGGAGCAACCTTACATTAAATGAAAGCTTTGCTGACTTTAGTGAAACGCTTTGGTACGAATACAAACACGGTAAAGATGCTGGCGATGCATACAACTACAAGGCTATGGACGACTATCTTTCAAGCGGTGATGAAAACAAAGACCTGGTTCGTTTTTATTATAACGACAAAGAAGATATGTTCGATGCAGTGAGCTACAACAAAGGCGGCCGCATCTTAAATATGCTGCGCAATTATGTAGGCGAAGATGCTTTCTTTAAATCACTCAACAACTATTTAACCACCAATAAATTCAAAAGCGCTGAAGCATCGCAACTGCGCCTTGCATTCGAAAACGTTACAGGCCTCGATCTTAACTGGTACTGGAACCAGTGGTATTACGGAAGCGGTCATCCTGAAGTAACCATCAACTACCAATATGATGATGCCGCAGGAAAAGCAATGGTTATACTCCAGCAAACACAACCGGGCAATAAAATTTTCAAACTACCCATTACCGTAGATATTTATAACGGTGCCAATAAGGTTAGGAGCAATATATGGATGACCAATAAAACAGATACTTTCACTTTTACTTACAGCAAACGCCCAGACCTTATCAATGTTGACGGAGATAAAATTTTACTGTGGGATAAAACTGATAACAAAACCGCAGATAACTATATAGCTCAAATAAAATATGCGCCGCTATACTTAGACAGAAGGGAAGCGCTGGAATATTTTGCCAAAAATAATATGCCTGATTTATTGACCGGCTTAACAGATAAGTTCCCCGGCCTTCGCACTTTTACTCTTGAAAAAATAAGCGAAGACTCAGCACTGCTTGCAGATGCAACCGTTTTAAAAAGTATTGAACTGCTCATTAAAACCGAGCCCGACAGAAAAACAAAAGCGCAGGCTATAGAGGCATTGGCGAAAACACTGGATGCCGCATATAAACCGCTTTATAATCAGTATATAAACGATTCTTCTTACAGTATTGCAGGCGCTGCACTCGAAGGTTTAAACAATCTCGATCCCGCTAATGCCTACACGCTTTCCCAAAAATACATGAACGATGCAAAGGGCAAACTTGGCGAAGTTGTTGCCCTTGCAATTATGCAAAAAGGCGGCGAAACTGATTTTGATTTTGTATTAAAACAGTTTAGCGATTTGCCCACTATGCAGGAAAAATACGATGCATCACTCGGCTTCTGTATTTACTTGAGTAAAATAAACGATACCGAAAAACTAAAACAGGGTATTGATGAAATCATTGATTTTAAGAATGGCGTATCGCAGGCAAATAAAGCTGTTATAGACCCCGAATTAAATAGTTTTTTAGAACGCCTTTCTCAAATAAAAGGCGGCGAAGTTGCAGCGTACATAAAACAGGCGCTTCAATAATTGCCCTAAAAAAATTCAATAAAAAATGTTCCTTCAAAGAGGAACATTTTTATTTAACCAGTTACAAAATAATAATTTTTTTACCAGCTTTAAGAAAACTATTAACCCGGCAATTGAATTTCATAGCATCGCCTCTTGCGTCGCACTCTTGTACATTCGAAACTTAAAGCAGCTTTTCCGAAGCGAAGATTACTGCAGCGTGTCCGTCTTTGCGAGGCCTCCGAAGCAATCTGGGGGCTACATTACAGCCCTTTCGAATGGTTAGAACAGACTGCTTCCTTCCTCACAGTTATTCACTAAGTTTTTCGCTGCGGTAAAAGCTCACATATAATCCAAAAGTACAAGAGTGCGACGCAACGAATGCTTCATTCATGTTCTTCTGCCTGGCTCATAAATTGGCTGTTATTTTTGTTCTGGATACAGCACTGCCTGCAAAACATTGTTGTTGTTTAGCAACTGGTTGGCAACAGTTTTTATATCATCTGCTGTTAATGCGTTCACTATTTTTTCATAATCGAAAATGCGCTGTGGTGCACTGCCATTGAAATAGATGCTTTGCAGTTTACCGCTCCAGTATCCGTTTTCTTTTACCTGCACTTTGTATTGTTCAATCCAGGTCTTCTTTACTTTGGCCAGGTCTTCTTCTGTTGGGCCATTTGCCTTTATTTTTTCTATTTCAATATTGGCACTCTTAATAAGCGTGTCCACATTCTCTGGTCCGCATGGAAGTTGCAGCACAAATGAATAATTGTTGTAAGGCAATTTACCCACGCTTGCAGAAATACTGCCGCCATAGATAGCTCCCAATTTCTCACGAAGGTCTTCAATAATTTTTATGTTGAGTATATCGCTGAGTGCGTCAGCTTTTAATGCAAGGTCTTCACTGTATGCAACTTCGCCTGTATAGAATTTAAGAATAAGGCTCTTGGGTTCTGTGCCCTTATGCACCGTAAGGTCTACTTTGCCGGTAACAGGCCGCACACCATTATCTTTAAACGCACCTGGTTTGCCTGATGATGCAAGGCTGCCCAAATAAGTTGCCAGCAATGGTTTCATTTTTTCTGCATCAATACTGCCGGTAAAAATGAAAGTAAATTCATTGGCATCGCCAAACTGTTCTTTGTCAATAGCAAGCACCCTTTCCAGATCAATCTTATCAAAATCTTCGGGCTTTGAAACACCTGATGGTGCAAGTGGATTTTTTTGATAAAGTGTTTTATACAATGTATCAATAAACGCCGTTTGCGGATCGGCCATGGCAAACTGTGTGGCTGATTTTTGTTTTTCTTTCCATGCATTAAACAATGCTTCATCTTTTCTCGGGGCATTGATGTACAGGTAAACCAACTGCAGCATAGTTTCAAAATCTTTTATAGAACTGCTGCCACTAAGGCCTGCAGTTAAGCCACCAATGCGCGGCATAGCCGATGCAGTTTTGCCAGCCATAAATTTGCTGAGGTCACTGGGCGAAAAATCTCCTATACCCATTTGCTGCACAACAGAAGATGCATAAGCTGCACTGTATTTATCTTCAGCACCATATAGCGAAGTGCCGCCTTTATGAAACGAAGTCATTATGATTTCATCGTTCTTAAAATCAGTTGGTTTCAACACTACTTTTACACCGTTGGCAAAGTTTAATTCAGTAACACCGAGCACATCATTCTTTTGTTCGCTCGTAATAACTCCAGGCTGCGGCTTGGTTTTAAGCAGGTTTGCTGCAATCGCTTTTTCTTCATGTGCTGTAACATTTACTTTCATTGCAGTCAATGCAGTTGCAAGCAATGTTTTATTATCGGGCACTTTATAGTTACCAGTTGACGGCCCCTGAAGACTCACAAAAATATTTTCATTCTTCTTTAGCGGTTCGGCAAAAGCATTTACTTCATCGAGCTTTATACCGGGTACCAGTTCTTTATAATAAGCATACTCTTTATCTATACCCGGTATGGTTTCCTGCTCAAGGAAATTACGGATATATTCCCCCACAAAACT